>VAWT01000003.1 GCA_005883415.1 Actinomycetota bacterium
ATCAACGTCCACCACGCCGACGACGTCCACCACGCCGACGACGCCCACCCCGCCGACGACGCCCGCCCCGCCGAGCCAGCAACCGTCCACGGGCTCGTCCGGCAAGACCGGCGGTAACAACGCTGCCCTCCTGCGCGCGCTGGAGGCGCTCTTGAAAGCCGAGACGCTCGAGCTCCAGAAGAGCGCGGGATCCTCGACGCGAGGGGCCGGGAGCACCTCTAGTGCCGGCGGCGCCTCCAGCGGCGCCCGCCTGAGCAGCTCCCCCAGCGCCGGCGTCGCCGGCGGCGGCGCGTCGTCCGGGGGCGGCGGAGCTGGATCGGGGGGCGCTGGCGGCGGGACGGGATCCTCGGGGTCTGGCGGCGCTGCCAACGCGCAGCCGATCCTCGGGACCACCTCGAACCAGCTGAATGTGGTCGTCAACCTGGACGCGACCAAGCAAAGTGAAGCCGTGGCCGGCGAGCCGGTCACGGTTCAGATGCCCGACGGCAGCGTCGTCGACGGCAAGATCATGCAGGTCAGCCCCGTCGCACAGAGCTCGAGCGGCAACGGATCCAGCAACGGGTCCAGCAACGGGTCCAGCTCGGGATCAGGGAGCTCCGGCGCCACGGGTTCGTCGAGCACTCCCACCTCGACCGTCCCGGTCACGATCGCCCTCCACGGCCGCTTGCCGGCGTCGGGGCTGGACCAGGCCGCGGTCAGCGTCAACTTCGAGCAGCAGGTCGAGCGGGGCGTCATGTCTGTCCCCGTGACCGCGCTGCTGGCGACGGCCGGGGGCGGGTATTCGGTCCAGGAGGCCGCTGCGCCCCACAGGCTGATTCCGGTCACGCCTGGGCTGTTCGCCGCGGGCTACGTCCAGATCTCGAGCTCCCAGATCTACCCGGGTCTACAGGTCACCGACTCGCAGGGCTAGCGGTATGAGCCTGACGCCCAACCAGGCGGAGACCGAGGACGGTGTCTCGATCCGTCTGCGCGGAGTCAGCAAGGAGTATCCCGGCGGAGTGCACGCTCTTCGGTCTGTGACCGTGGAGGTCGGGGCGGGCGAGCAGGTCGCGGTGGTTGGTCCCTCGGGCTCTGGCAAAACGACGATGCTCACGGTGATGGGCACCCTCGAGCGACCGACCAGCGGGGACGTTCGCGTCGCAGGATGGGACGCGGGGAGCGCCTCCGATCAGGAGCTGGCGGCGCTGAGGGCTCATGAGATCGGTTTCGTGTTCCAGGACTTTCACCTTCAGGACGGCATGACAGCGCTCGACAACGTCGCGAACGGAATGCTGTACACCGGCGCGCCGCTGGGCGCGCGAAGGGAAGCGGCGCGCGTTGCGCTCGATCGGGTCGGGCTTTCACACCGTCTGACGCACCGGCCGCCGCAGCTGTCGGGCGGCGAGCGCCAGCGCGTGGCCATCGCCCGGGCACTCGCCAAACGGCCGGTGATCGTGTTCGCGGATGAGCCGACAGGCAACCTCGACTCGAGGTCGGGCGCCGAGGTGCTCGCGCTCCTCCATGGCCTGGCCTCGGAAGGCGCGACGCTGGCGCTGATCACCCACGACGAGCACATCGCGGCGACATTCCCCCGCCGGCTCCAGATGCGCGACGGCGAGATCGTGGGGGACGACCGGCAATGAATTTGGGAGCGAGCGCGCAGCGCGAGCGGTTACGCGGAGCCGGAGGCCAAGCTCGTTATCAGACCGCCGGCCCGGATGGACGGAGGAGCACCCTCCTTCCTCGCGAGCTGCTCTGGATCGCGCTCCAGGGGCTCCGTCAGCGGACGCTGAGGGCGACGCTGTCGGCGCTGGGGATCGCGATCGGAATCGGGGCCATGGTGGCGGTGGTCGGTGTCTCCGCCTCCAGCCAAGCGAACCTGCTGGCGGAGATCGACAGCCTCGGGACGAACCTCCTGACGGTTACACCGGGCCAGACGTTCCTGGGAGCCAACGAGGTGCTGCCCAACACATCCGTGCCGATGATCAACCACATGTCGGCCGTCCAGAACGCGGCGTCCGTCTACCAGGTGTCCGGCGCGACCGTGCTCAGAACGCCGTACGTGCCTAAGGAGCAGACGGGCGGGATCGGGGTTGACGCCGCCGATCCGGGTCTACTCAAGGCCCTCGGCGGACGGCTCACGGCTGGGCAGTTCCTGAGTTCGAACAACGACGCTTTTCCAACCGTCGTGCTCGGCGCACAAGCCGCCAACACCCTTCAGATCCCGAATGTAAACGGGCGCCTCCAGGTGTTCCTCGGCGGAACGTGGTTCACCGTGATCGGGATCCTCAAGCCGGTTGTCCTCGACCCGAATCTGGACAGCACGGCGTTTATCGGGCTGCCGGCCGCCGAGCGGCTGTTCCAACAGCAACCGAACCCCGCGGAAATTTACGTTCGCGCGAACGTCAACCAGGTAACGCAGGTCTCGAACCTGCTGGCACCGACCGTCGACCCGCAGAACCCGGACGGGGTGCAGGTCAGCCGCCCATCCAATGCACTGGAGGCCCGCGCCGCGGCCAAGGGACAGTTCACGACACTGCTTCTCGGACTCGGCGCCGTGGCCCTGCTGGTTGGCGCGATCGGGATCGCCAACATCATGGTGATCTCGGTGCTGGAGCGGCGGGCGGAGATCGGACTGCGGCGGGCGCTGGGCGCGAGGCGCCGGCACATCAGCTCCCAGTTCCTGGCCGAGTCGGCGCTGCTCGCCGTGCTCGGTGGTGTCAGTGGGCTGTTGCTGGGTGCGATCGCGACATTGGGATACGCGGTAGCCCAGGGGCAGCCGTGGGTCGTACCGACGTACGCGCTGATCGCCGCGCCGGCCGCCGGGCTCGCGATCGGCGTGATCGCCGGGGTATACCCGGCGGGGAAGGCGGCACGCCTCAGCCCAACCGAGGCACTGCGCGCGACGTAGCAGCCGGCTCGGTCACGCGAGTCGAGCGCCGGTGACAAACGTCACTGGCGCACTGTTCGGCTAGGCGCGATACTACGTGCCGCAGGCTATAGCCCGCGAGGGGGGTTTTATATGTTCATCCATAGCACCGGGGGACTTTGCCGACATGGTCCGGCCAGGGACAGCCGATGACCGGGCTTCTGATCTGCGGCAAATGCGAGACGGCTAATCCGCCGGAGGCGCGCTTCTGCATGAGCTGCGGGACGGCGCTCCAGCGCTCCTGCCCGCAGTGTGAGGCGCCGGCGCCGGCCGAGGCCCGGTTCTGCATGGTGTGCGGTGCATCGCTGGACGCTCAACCGACGGCTGAGGGCACGAGCACTCGGCCGCCGCGGCCATCTGTCGCGGCGCGGCAGGCAGCCCCGGCGGGCGCAGAGGAGAGGCGAACGGTGACAGTCCTGTTCGCGGACCTATCCGGGTACACGGGCGTCGCCGAACGGCTCGACCCCGAGGCCGTCAAGGGAGTCGTCGACCAGTGCCTGCGACGGTTGGCCGAAGAGGTCGATCGGTTCGGCGGAAGGATCGACAAGTACATCGGCGATGCAGTGATGGCTATCTTCGGCGCGCCGACCGCACACCCCGACGATCCCGAGCGCGCGGTGCGTGCCGGTCTGGCGATGCAGGAGGCGATGGCCGAGCTCGGCCCGCGGCTTACAGACGAGCAGGAGATCCAGTTCGCGCTCCGCGTCGGGATAAATACCGGCGAGGTGCTGGCCGGGATGGTCGGAGATGCATACACGGTGATGGGCGATGCCGTGAACGTCGCGTCCCGGCTGCAAGCCTCCGGTCGTCCTGGGTCGGTCACCGTCGGCGAGCGCACGATGCGGGGCAGCGGCGGCCGGATCTCATACCGACCGCTTTCCCCGCTGGCGCTGAAGGGCAAGGCCGAGCCTGTGGCCGCGTGGGAGGCGCTGGCCATCGCCGACGACAATTCCGCCGCGCCAGCCAGAGCGACCGCGGCCGTTCCATTGGTGGGTCGTCACGATGAGCTAGCGGAGCTGGAGCGGCTGTACGGCCGGGTCGCGGACTCAGGGTCACCCCATCTGGTCACGGTCATCGGCCAGCCCGGCGTGGGCAAGACGCGTCTCGCGCGGGAGTTCGAGCACCTGCTGGCGGCCAGGGCGCCGCCGGTGTCGGTCAGGCGCGGACGCAGCCTGCCATTCGGGACGAGTGTCGTGTACTGGCCCCTGAGCGAACTGCTGCGCGCGGAATGTGGAATCGGCGAGGGCGATCCGGCGGAGGTGGCATGGAGCAAGCTGGCTGAGCGGTTTGCCTCAGCGGTCGGCGCAGCGAGCGACGCTCCCGAGCAGGTCGCCAGCCGACTTGCGCCGATCGCGCGCCTGCTGGGGGCCGAGGCCCCCGGAGTCCAGGCAGACGCGCTCGCCGAGCAGGACATGCGTTCCGCACGGGAGAGTTTCTTCGGCGGGGTCAGGGCATGCCTAGAGGCAATCGCACAAGCCGAACCGATCGTGATCTTCTGGGAGGACATCCACTGGGCAGACGAAGGCATGCTCGATCTGATCGAGTATCTGTCGGAATGGCTGCGCGCCCCGATCCTGCAAGTGTGCTCGGCCAGAGAGGAGCTGTTGGAACGGCGCAGCCAATGGGGTTCGTCGCGACGAGGCGCGAGCGTCCTGTTCCTCGATCCGTTGCCGGCGGCTGACGCCCAGGAGCTGGTCAGCGTCCTATTGCGCGATGCGGGAGCCAACCCGACACTGCTGGGCGCGCTGGTCGACCGCGCCGGCGGGAACCCGCTGTTCGCCGAGGAGATGGTCCAGCGCTTGGCGGAAGAGGGCTCAGCGCGCGCTGCCGAGCTGCCCGACACCGTGCGCGGCGTGCTGGCCGCGCGAATCGATTCACTGCCGCCCCTCGAGCGGGCCCTGGTTGCGCACGCCGCGGTCGTCGGGCGAACGTTCTGGGAAGGCGCCCTTGCACCGGTAGCGGCGGCCGAGGGCGGCGAGCTCATGACCGCGCTCGAGAGCCTGCGTCGGCGCGACATCATCGTCCCAGGTGAGACAGGGGGGCTGGGCGGAGAGCAGGAGCTGGCCTTCAAGCACGTACTGATCCGTGACGTCGCCTATTCGACGCTTCCCAAGGCGGTGCGTGCTCGCAAGCACGGCGAGGTGGCGGCGTTCATCGAGGAGCGGGCAGGCGAGCGAACCCAGGAAGTCGTCGCGCTGCTCGCCGAGCACTACGGCCGGGCAGCGGCACTAGGCGAAGAGGTCCACCTTCCCGGGGAAGAGCTCGGGCCTCTGAGGCTGAAAGCGCTTCAGTGCACGCAGGCCGCAGGCGACGCAGCGCGTGACCTGTACGCCAACGAGCAGGCCCTCGTGCACTACCAAGCGGCCGAAACCCTCGCCGCCGGTGACCCGCCCCTGGCAGCACTGATCCGCGATAAGCAGGGCGACGTTGCGCTCAGACTGGGTCGCGTCACCACGGCCATAGCGGTCTGGCAGCGGTGCCTCGAGCACTGGGACGAGGGGGAGGACCGAGAGCGCGTGGCGGAGCTGCACCGCAAGATCGGAGCCGCGCTGGCGCACAAGGGCGAACGCGCCAGGGCCATCGAACATCACCAGAAGGGGATCAACCTGCTCAAGGACGCCACGCCATCGGTGACGCTGGTCCGGCTCTACGAGGAGGCGGCGTCGCTGTACATGCAGGTGGGGGACAACATGCTTGCCATCTATGCGGCCGAGAAGGCGCTTCGGCTGGCCGAACGGCTGGGCAAGCTTGCCGCGGCGAGTCGCGCTCATGGGATCTTCGGCCGGGTGTTCGGGCGCATCGGCGACCGCGAGAAAGCGCGCGAGAACCTCGAGCGAGCGGTCGCCCTGGCTCGCGACTCCGACGACGAGGGCGAGACGATGCTGGCGACGCAGGCGCTCGGCCACCAGTTCGAGAACGGAGAGGCCGACAACGAAAACGCTGGGCGCTGCTACCAGGAGGCGCTGGCCCTTGCCGAGCGGATCGGCGATGTGCCCGCCCAGATCGAGCTCCATGCCGCACTGGCGCAGCTCGCCTTCTATCGCTGCGACTGGGATGACGTCGGGCGCGCAGCGGACACAAGCGCCGACTTGGCGGAGGGCGAGGGCCTGGTCGGCAAGCTCTGCCTACCCTACGCCCTCCGGGGATGGTTGCGGTGGCGAGAGGGCGACTTCGAATCCTCTGCGCAGCTGTTCCGCAGCGCGCACGAACTGGCCGATCAGCTTGGATGGTCGGAGGTGGCGTTCAACGCGCTGCTCGGGCTCGCCGTGACCCTGCGCGACCAAAGAGAGCTCGGCGAAGCCGACGCCGCGCTGGGACGATCGTTGGAGCTTTGCGACCGGGCCGGCCTGGTGGCGCAGTCGATACAGGCGTGCGCGGTGCGCACGGTGCTGCTGGCGCTCGCGGGAGAGCGAGAGCGGGCTAACGAATCGGCCGCACAGGCGGTCTCCCTGGCCGACCGTGTGCGTTATCCGATAGGCGAGGCGGCGGCCCTAGAGGCCCAGGGGGCTGTCGCTGACCTTCCCGAAGGCGTAGGGCTGCTCGAGCGCGGCAGCAACGCATGGGCCGAGCTGGGCCGCCCGCTCGACGCCGCGCGCTGCCAGCTGTTGATCGGCTGGCGGCTGCGGGAGCGAGACTCAGCCGCCGGCCACGATGCCCTGAGCGCCGCCGCCGCAGGGTACGAGCGGCTCGGCGTGCTCCATCTGGCCGACGGCGCTCGCTCGCTGGCCAGCGTGTAAGCACCGGGTTTACACGAAGCTGACAGCCTGATCCATACCCTCGCTCCATGTCGAGACCGGGCAAAGAGATGAGGGCCGCCGGACGCTGGATGGGACGTACTCCCCACACCCCGACATCACCCGGGGTCACGTCGCGCGCCGGATCGACTTGCGACGAAGTGCGCCTCGTCGCAGGCGGGGCATTAGTCCCGCATCCCCGAGGGCAAGGCGGCGGCATGGGTCGCGACTCCCGACCGCGAGCTCGTGCTCGTGGTGCCCGCGCCGCTCGCCGGCCCTCGGGCCTTTCTCGCTGATCAACGCCGCGGGCCGCCAAGCCCGGGGCGGGCGCTGATCACCAGGCGTCCACAAACGGCCGCCGCTTTCCCGCCTGGCTCCTCCAGTCGGTGGCGTGGCGGTCAAACAGCGTCGCAATCCAGCGGCCCGTATCGGCGGGGTCGATCACGTCGTCGATCTCGAAGTACGCGGCCATGTTGATCCCCTGGCCGCGGTCGTAGGCAGCCTTCACCGCGGCCTCGAAGGCCCGCTCACGCTCAGCCGGATCCTGGATCGCCTCGAGCTCGCGCCGCATCCCGAGCCTGACAGCCCCCTCGAGGCCCATGGCCCCAAATTCCGCGGTCGGCCACCCGACAGTGAACAACGGGGCTTTGAACCCGCCGCCGGCCATAGCCTGGGCGCCGAGGCCGTAGCCCTTACGAAGCACGACCGTCCCGGTGGGAATGTTTAGGTTTGCGCCGGTCACGAACATCCGCGCGAAGTGCCGGACGGTCGCTGTGCGCTCCGCCGCGGGGCCGACCATGAATCCCGGCGTGTCACACAGGAACAGCAGGGGCAGGCCGAAGGCGTCGCACAGCTGCATGAACCGCGCCGCCTTGTCGGCGCCGTGCGCATCGATGGCGCCGCCCAGATGGGACGGATCGTTGGCGATCACCCCGAGCGGCTTTCCCTCGTGGCGGGCGAGCGAGGTGACGATGCCCAGCCCAAACCCCCGCCGCAGCTCGAACACGTCCTCGAGCAGCCCGTCGATCACCGCGCGGACGTCGTAGATCCGCTTGCGGTTGGCGGGGATGAGGTCTCTCAGCGCCGCCGGGTCGCGGGGGCGCCCGCCGGGCCGAGCAGCGCCGCGGAAGTAGGAC
>VAWT01000353.1 GCA_005883415.1 Actinomycetota bacterium
GCGCATCGGCCGAGGAGCTCCGCAGCCGGTTCGAGCGCGCCCTGGGCGATTTGCTGCCAGCCGCGCGCGCCGCGCGCATCGAGCGCTTCGTGGTCACCCGCGAGCACGCGGCCACGTTCAGGGCCGCGCCGGGGCACCGAGCGCTACGGCCCGGGCCGCGGACCGGCATAGACGGCCTCGCGCTTGCCGGTGCCTTCACCGACACCGGCTGGCCGGCGACCATGGAGGGAGCGGTCCGATCCGGGCACGCCGCGGCGGATGTGGCGCTGGCGTCGCTCGGGTCCGAACGGGCGATCGTGGAGGTGGCGGCGTGAGCGACCTGTTGCTGATCGCGCCCATGGCAGCCGAGCAACGGGCGCTGAAGGCCCGCGCGCCAGGCGCCCGCGTCGTTCGCTCCGGGGTCGGCCCGCGACGCGCCCGCCGTGCTGCCACGTCACTCGCGACCGCTCGCGCGGCCGGGGTCGCCGTTGCGGGCTTCGGCGGTGCGCTGTCGCCGGAGCTAGAGCCTGGGGAGCTCGTGGTGGCCACTGAGCTGCGGGCCCGCGACGGCAGCGTGCGGGACCAGTGCCCAGGCGCAGAGGTGATCGCCGCCATGCTGCGCCGCGCTGGATTGCGCGTGCACACCGGCCCGATCACGTCGGTGCGCTCACCTGTGCTCGGTGCAGGCGCCCGGGCGAGGCTGCGATCGAGCTCCGGCGCCATCGCCGCCGATATGGAGTCGGCATGGCTCGCGCCGGCGGCGGCCGGGAGGCCGTTCGTGGTTGTGCGCGCGATTCTCGACGCGCCGGGTTCTGAGCCCTGGCATCCGTTCTCGGCGCTGCGCAGTGTCATCAGCGCAACAAATGCGCTGCAGGCCGCTGCGGGGGTTCTGGGCGAGTGGGCTAACGTGATTAGTCCCCGCGAACTCGTCCTCGCGGCACCGCGCGCGTCCTGCGCGGGCGTCGAGCGGGCGATCGAGGTCGTGGAGCGAACGCTCGATCGTTACGGTCCACCCGTCTACATGCGCAAGCAGATCGTCCACAACCGCCACGTAGTCTCCGAGCTCGAACGCCGCGGCGCGGTGTGCGTCGACGAGCTGGACGAGGTGCCGGACGGGGCGACCGTCGTCTTCTCCGCTCACGGCGTGTCTCCCCGGGTTCGCGAGCAGGCACGGCGCAAGGAACTGAACGTGATCGACGCCACGTGCCCGCTGGTGTCGAAGGTCCACGCTGAAGCGCGACGGTTCGCCGACGACGGCTACTCGATCGTGCTCGTGGGCCACGGAGGCCACGAGGAGATCGAGGGGACAGCCGGTGAGGCCCCCAACCACGTGACCGTGATCGCATCCGCGGAGGAGGTCGACGGGCTGGATGTCGACGACCCCGGGCGCGTCGCGTACCTGACGCAGACGACGCTCGCAGTGGACGAGACCAAGGGCGTCGTGTCGCGGCTGCGGGAGCGGTTCCCGGACATTGTTGGCCCCCGCTCGGATGACATCTGCTACGCGACTCAGAACCGCCAGGACGCAGTCAAGGCCCTTGCCAGAAGCTGCGATCTGGTTCTGGTAGTTGGCTCGCGTAACTCGTCGAACTCGAACCGCCTAGTCGAGGTCGCCGAGCGCCACGGCTGCAAGGCCCGCCTGCTCGACGAACAGTCCGATGTCGATCCCCACTGGTTCGAGGGAGTCGAGCGTGTCGGAGTGACGGCAGGCGCGTCGAGCCCCGAGCGGATCATGAGGCGCGTCGCCGGCGCGCTCGAGGTCTTAGGCCCCGTCTCGGTGTCGGAGCATGCAGTCGCCGCAGAGGAGGTCAAGTTCACATTGCCCCGGGAGGTGCGAGCCTGATGGCAGTACCAGTCCGCCAGAGCGTCAAGGTCGGCGCCTACATCGCGCGCCAGCGGCTGGCGCGGCGCGAGAAGTACGCGCTTGTTCTGGAGCTCGAGCCGCTCTACCAGTGCAACCTGGAGTGCGCCGGGTGCGGCAAGATCCAGCATCCCGACCACGTCTTGCGTCGGCGCATGCCGGTCGAGGATGCCGTCGCCGCCGTGGAGGAGTGCGGGGCGCCGGTGGTTTCGATCGCGGGTGGCGAGCCGCTCATCCATCCCGAGATCGACACCATCGTCGGCGAGCTGGTCGCCCGCAAGCGGTTTGTCTACCTGTGCACGAACGCGCTCCTGATGGAGAAGAAGATGAAGTTGTTCGAGCCCTCTCCGTACTTCGCCTGGGCGGTGCACATGG
Source organism: Actinomycetota bacterium (assembly GCA_005883415.1). GTDB lineage: Bacteria > Actinomycetota > Thermoleophilia > Solirubrobacterales > Solirubrobacteraceae > Palsa-465. The sequence goes on from VAWT01000353.1 coordinate 2,216, forward strand.
ACGGGCTGCGCGAGCGCCACGACAAGTCGGTTTGCCGCGACGGCGTGTTCGACAAGGCCGCGGCGGCGATTCACGAAGCCCAGGGCCGAGGCTTCCGAGTCACCACCAACACCACCTTCTTCTCCGACGACACCCCACAGACTGTCCGCGAGGTGCTCGACTACCTCAACGACGAGCTCGGGGTCGATCAGATGATGGTCTCGCCGGCCTACGCCTACGAGAAGGCGCCCGACCAGGAGCATTTCCCGGGCGTAGAGCAGACGCGCCGACTGTTCAAGGCCGCATTCGCCGACGGCCGCCGACGGCGCTGGCGGCTGAACCACTCTCCTCTGTTCCTCGACTTCCTCGAGGGTCGAACCGACTTCCAGTGCACGGCGTGGGGAATCCCCAGCTACTCGATCTTCGGCTGGCAGCGGCCCTGCTACCTGATGTCCGACGGGTACGCGTCGAGCTATCGCGAGCTGCTCCAGGAGACCGACTGGGAGAAGTACGGCCGCGGCCGCGATCCGCGTTGTGACAACTGCATGGCGCACTGTGGATACGAGCCAACCGCGGTGAACGAGGCGGTTCGAGCTCCTCACAAGGCGCTGCTGTCGACGCTGAGGGGGCTTCGCTCCTAGTAGCGATCGAGCGACGGTCACGTGACCCTCCCCGATGTCAGCGCACATCACAAGGACGCGAACGCCGCCCCTTGCCCTTACCGCCACGCCTGGTGCTCCTCCATCACGCCGTAGCCCTCGGCCAGGGTCACGCCGCCGGGGAGCTCGCCAGAGAACGCTCCGAACGGCTGCCGGTAGCGACTGCGGACGAGCAGGAGGTTGTCCGATCGCTTCCGCACGGCCTCCGAGGCGAAGTTGAGCTTGTCTACGCCGGCGAGGTCGGACATGAACTGCGAGCTTGGCGGTTCGAACGCCTTGCCGCCGATCCATACGGTGCGCTCGCTATCCGCAGCAGGGTCGTTGACTCCACTGACCAGATTCCACGCCACCTCACGACCGTCTGTCCCTGCTTTCGCGTCCAGGCGTAGCTTTCCCCGGCCGGGCACACGGCCTCGATCCCGGCCTCCTCCTCGAGTGCCAGCTCGAGCCGTAGGCCGCGATCGTTCACGACCACCCGGCCGGGTGAGAGGCGAACACCGCCCTCCCCGAGCCTGGTGCGCTCGAGAAGTTGCCGCGCCTGTCGGTCCCACACGGCCCAGAAAGACTGGCGTGCGCGGCCGATCCTCACCACCGCGGCGCACAGCATGAGCTCCCGCCCGTAGACCCCCACGTAGCGCCACGCTTTCAGCGGCCTGAGGACGTGATGTGACGGCATGGGGCGGGGCGGAAGCGGCAGCGCTGCAAGCTGGGCAGGCCGTGGTCGACCGAACTCCCCGCGGTAAGGGAGATCGGACAGCGCAGCTGGAGAGCTGTTCGAGAGCACAAACCGATCGGTTTCGACGTGAAATGTGCTCTCGAACATGCCATACATGTCGAAACGCAACCAAGCCCACCGCCGCGAATCCGAATGTGCGCTTGAACAGGTTGCCGGCGCGCCGGCGAGCCACAGGCTCTGCCCTCGATGCCGACATCTCCGCCAGCCGCCGACGCCTCGAGCCGGGCGAGCCCGGCGTCCGGCACCTCGACCGGACCAGTCGCGGCGATATCCTTGACTGACTGGTCAATCAGGGAGGAACCCACCTGTGCGCGTGGGTGCCGTTCAGCTTACCTCGACCGAGGACATCGACCGAAACCTTGCCACCGCGGACCGCCTCGTCCGCCAAGCCGCCGCGCGTGGGGCGGAGCTGGTCGCGCTGCCTGAGAAGTGGAGCGTTCTCGGCACGGGCGAACACCTCCGCGCGGGTGCGCAGCCGCTCGACGGGCACGCGATCTCATGGGCCCGCGACGCCGCGCGCGAGCTGGGGATCGACCTGGTCGCGGGCTCGATCGTCGAGCGGGTGCCCGGCCAGCAGAAGACCTCGAACACCAGCGTTCACGTCGGACCCGACGGCGCAGTCAAAGCCGTATACCGCAAGCTGCACATGTTCGACGTAGAGGTCGACGGGATGCTCTACGCGGAGTCCGAACACGAGCAGGCGGGGGACGAGGTCGTCATCTCGGACCTGGCGGATGGGACGAAGCTAGGGATGAGCGTCTGCTACGACGTCCGCTTTCCCGAGCTCTACAGGTTGCTCGGCGTGCAAGGCGCCGAGATCGTGTCGATCCCCAGCGCCTTCACGCTGGCCACCACTCGCGACCACTGGGAGGTCCTGCTGCGGGCGCGTGCCATCGAGAACCAATGCTTCATCGTCGCGCCAAACCAGATCGGTTCGCATCCCGGTGGCTATCGCTCCGGTGGGCGGTCGATGGTCATCGACCCCTGGGGCCTCGTGCTCGCCAGCGCGCCGGATGTCGAGACGGCGATCGTCGCCGATCTCGACTGGGCAGTCCTGCGCGATGTTCGGCGCCGGCTGCCGGCCCTTACGCATCGCCGTCCCGAGGTATACGGGCCCGTGCACGAGCGGGAAGCGGCGTTCTAATGGCCACCCCCGAGCGCGCCGCGGTAGACAAGCGCAGGACCATATTGGACGCCGCCGTCCGGGTGTTCGCTCGCCAGGGCTTTCACACCTGTCGCGTTTCGGATATCGCGGATGAGGCCGGCGTGGCCTATGGGCTCGTCTACCACTACTTCAATGCCAAGGAGGAGATCCTCGACACGCTGTTCCTGGAGCGGTGGGACGTGATGCTGGCCGCGATTGCGGAGGCCGACGCCTCGCAGCGCACGGCGCGCGACAAGCTCTACGCGATCGCGGAGTTCATCATCGACTCCTACCGCCACGACCCGAACCTGATGAAGGTGATCATCGTCGAGGTCACGCGCGCCGCCAACACGTTCGGGCGCACGCACCTGGCGAAGATCCGCGAGGCGTATCAGCAAATCTCCGGGATCGTGGCTCGGGCCCAGGCGGACGGCTCGTTCCGCAAGGAGATCACCCCTGAGTTCGCGGCCCTGGCCTTCTACGGCTGCATCGAGCAGGTGCTGAGCGGGTGGATCTTCGAGCTCGAGCCCGCTGGGCCGGGGCAGCTGGAGCGCGCCAAGACGCTGATCGTCGAGACGATCTGCGGCGGGCTCGAGGGTTAGTCAACCCTCGCGGGCGGGTAGGCCGCGCTAACCCTCGAAGTTCTGATTGAATGCCCCGCCGATGACAGAGAGCCCCCTGGTCAAGCGTCTGCTGTGGTCAGGACTGCTGGCGGGAACGGGCGCGCTCGCGACGCTTGCGTCCGCTCGCGTCTCCGCCGTGGTCTGGAAGCGCGTCTTCGGCGAAGATCCTCCCGAGTGACCGATCAGCCTCAGCAGCCCGCTGAACGGGACGCGGCGGGGCAACAGCCGATTCCGTCGCAACCCGCTGGCGACCCGGAGGCACCCGTGGGGCCGCCTCCGCCGACGATCCCTCTCGAACCGAGCGGCGCCGCGCCCGCATCGCCGGCGGAGGCAGATGCACCGCCCCTCGTCGAGCCAGCAGCGGCGGATCCCGCGCCCGTTAGTCCCGCACCGGCGCCTGCTCCTCCTCCTGAGGCCGCCCCCCCGCTCGGCGCCCCCCTTGCGGCCGGCGATGGATTCCCCCCAACCGGGCTGGCCCACGATCGTCCGGAGGTACTCGCCGGCGCGGCATTCGCCGGCGGATTCCTCGCCGCCCTGATCCTCAAGCGCCTTGCCAGCTGACACCGAAAACGAGAACCTGGCCACCGCGGTG
>VAWT01000004.1 GCA_005883415.1 Actinomycetota bacterium
GTGTTCGTGCTTCTCGAGGACGAGCACGGGACGATCAACCTGATCGTCCCCTCGAACATCTACGAACGCCACCGGTTGACGGTCCGGACAGAGCCCTTGATGCTCGTGGAGGGAAAGCTGGAGCGGTTCGCGGCGGCCGGAGGGGCGACGAACGTCCTCGTCGACCGCGTGGGATCGATCGATGCGCCAGACCGACCCCTGGCGGAGATCAAAGACTTCTCGATGCTCGACGAGCAGGTGCGGCGCGGGCTGCAAGAGCAGCGGGGCGGCGGTCCACCGCGCCAGCCGGCGGAGGCGGGACTCGATCGCGACGAAGCTGCCGCAGAAGACTTTCGCGCCGTCGCGCCACCGGTGTTGAGCTTCGCCGCGGGGCGGCGCCGGTGAGGTCGGTCGCGTTCGCCGCACGCGGCGCCCGATCGCCGCCGCCGGGGGCGAGCCCGCACGATAAGCTGCGCGACCCTAATGCTGGCGGTCTATCTGTTCATCGCCCTGTGGGCCGTGGTGGGGCTCGGGCTGTTCTTCATCGCGATGAGGGGCAGGGTGACAGGCCCCGGGGTCGAGGTTCCGACGCCAACCACCGGAGGGCGAAGGGCCACCGGAATCGTGTACCTGGTCACCTACGTCGGATTCGGCGTGGCGCTGCCGCTCGTGTTCCTGACGGGTAACCATCACAACGCCAACCGTCAGATCGGCGGGATCAAGCTCACCGCGGCGGAGAAGAAGGGACGACAGCTGTTCGGGCAGAACTGCGGCGTCTGCCACACGCTCGCCGCCACAAACTCCGTGGGCAAGGTCGGTCCTAACCTTGACCAGATCCAGCCGTCCACATCGCTGGTCCTGCACACGATCCAGAACGGCTGTTTGCAGAATCCGCCGCCCTCGCAGTCGAATCAAACGTGCCTCGGGCAGGGGACGATGCCATCAAACATCCTGTTGGGAAACCAGGCGAACGAAGTGGCGCAGTTCGTCGCGAAGGTCGCGGGCAAGGAATAGCCCGCCAACGCATCGGGATCAGAGCCTCAACAGGCCCGCCAGCGGCCAGGATCTGAGTGCGAATAGCCTGCAGCGGGCCGGGTTTGAGCACGAAACGCTCGCAGCTAGCGGGGTCGGCACAGAAACCAACATGGTCAGAGTTCTTCGGTCCGCCGCCGTTGGTAGGATCGCGCCCGCCGCTGAGTTCCTCCCCCATGCGGGGTGGAGAGCGGGGGACCCGATTAGCCGGGGCTAATTGCAGCAAGTGCTGTGTAGCGCCACCCGGAGGCGCGAGCCCGTCAGCTAACCCCGCAAGCACAAGAGAGAGGACGCCCCAGATGCCGAACGAGGTTAGTCGTCGCACGGTCGTAATCCGCGGTCAGGTCGTGGACCGCTACAGCCCCAGGCGCACGAACACACGCAGGCCGAGAAGCAGTCGCTACGGCCGGACGAGCTCAAGGCCCGACCGGATCGCCCTGTGGGCGGTGCTCCTGGGAGTGCTTTTGGTGCTCGTGGCGGCGACCAGCTCGCATGCCGCGATGGTGCCGTTCTAGTTCGCCCCGCCTGCACGGCACGACAACCGCTCGGCCTCCTCCGCCGGCCCCTCTGGCCGGTCGGCGTTGCGTCTCTTACGAGACTCGCGCGCTCCACTGATCCACGGTTTATGCCCCGTCGTATAAGGGAAAGAGCCCCCATGACGGGGGAATTACTCCGAAACCGCAGTGCTCGCCGCCGGGCCCAAACCTCGGCCTTCTGAGCTTGTGCAATCTGCTCAAGCGAGGTAGACTTATCAACCGTAAGTAGGTCTCCGAAGTGAAGGGCACCGGCTGGCAGGCCAGCCTGATTCAAGTGAGCGCACCATGAAGACACAAATGAGCAGATTTCAAATCCACGACGACCTAACCGCTCCCGAGGGCTCGGTGGCGGTTCTCCGGGGTGCGCTCGCCTCCGGCGGGCAACTGCCCAACTTCCTCGGCGTCCTCGCCGGATCGCCGGCTGCGCTCCGGGGATATGCCAAGTTCCGCTCCGAGTTGCGCCACGGAAAGCTCACGCTGCCGACTCTCGAGCGGATCGCGCTGGCGATCGCCGACTACTACAACTCGGAGCCCGGAATCGCGATTCACTCGCGCGCAGCGCGCAGCGCCGGCCTAGAGCTCGACGAGGTCGCCGCCGCGCGACAGTTCAACTCAAAGGATCCCCGGGAAGCCGCCCTGCTGCACTACCTGCAGGCACTCCTCCAGGAGCGCGGACGCGCGCCCATGCACCTCCACGAGGAGGCCCGCGAGGCAGGCTGGGACGACGAGCAGATTCTCGAGGCCATCGCCGCCGTGGCGCTTGAGGCCTTTACAGCGATGGTCAACGTGGCCGGAGAGGTTCCGGTGGACGGCTCGAGCGAGGCGTCGCGCACGCTCAAGGCGGCGTAAGCTTCCGAGTCACATGGGCGCTCGCAGCCAGCTGGATGACTCGGCCGCCGCGCATGCCAGCGAGGCTGGAGGCCGAGCGCGCGAGCGGCCGAGGGTCAACGCCGAGACCGACGTACAGGTCGCCCATTGCTGCCCGCTCTACCACGAGGCGGTAGAGCTCGTCGGGAGGCGTTGGACAGGCGCCATCCTGCGAGTCTTGATGGACGGAGCACTTCGGTTCTCGGAGATCGCCCAGGCCGTGCCCGAGCTGTCTGACCGGCTGCTGTCCGAGCGGATGAAGGAGCTCGAGTCGCGTGGCATGGTTGAGCGACGCGTGATCCCAGGGCCACCGCTGCGGGTCGAGTACGAGCTCTCGCAGATGGGTCGAGATCTCGAGCCCGCGCTGTCCGAGCTCCAGCGGTGGGCGAATCGCTGGCTCAGGCACCATCGCGAACACACCGTTTGACTCCAGGCTGAGTTCAGGTCAGCGTCGGCGACCCATACCGACCCAACTTAGTGCTCCTGAGGGTGCGCCGGTCGGGGGTCAGTAACCTCTCGCCTCCGCCATGACCGTTACCACTACCAGGCTCAATCCGGACGAGATCACTTCGCTCGTCTCAGAGCGGGATATCCGTTTCATCCGGTTGTGGTTCACCGACATCCTCGGCCACCTGAAGGCCTTCTCCATCAACGCCACCGAGCTGGAAGACGCGTTCGAGGGCGGGATGGGGTTCGACGGCTCATCGATCACGGGCTTCAATCCCATCGAGGAGTCGGACATGATCGCCATGCCGGATCCCGGCACATTCGCGACTCTCCCGTGGCGGCCGGCCGAGCAAGGGGTGGCGCGCATGTTCTGCGACATCCAGACGCCCGAGCGGACGCCGTACGAGGGCGATCCCAGGTACGTGCTGCGCCGCGCACTGGAACGGGCCGAGGCATTGGGCTTCGACCACTTCTTTGTGGGACCCGAGCTTGAGTACTTCTACTTCCGCGACTCGAAGTCGACCGAGGTGCTGGACGAAGGCGGGTACTTCGACCTGACCGCGCTGGACGCCGGCACCGATCTTCGCCGGGAGACGGTGCTGGCGCTCGAGCAGCTGGGAATACACACCGAGTACACGCACCACGAAGTCGGGCCTAGCCAGCACGAGATCGACATGCGCTACGCCGACGCCCTGAAGATGGCCGATGACTGCATGACCTACAGGATCACGGTCAAGGAATACGCCATGAAGTACGGACTGCACGCCACCTTCATGCCCAAGCCGCTGTTCGGCAAGAACGGCTCGGGGATGCACACTCACCAGTCGTTGTTTCGGGACGAAAAGAACGCGTTCTTCGATGCCGAGGACCAATACTTCCTCTCCGATGTGGGCAAGGCGTTCATCGCCGGCCAGCTGCGACACGCCCGCGAGATCTGCTCGATCTTCGCCCAGTGGGTCAACAGCTACAAGCGGCTGGTGCCGGGCTACGAGGCGCCGGTCTACGCCGCCTGGTCACGGCGCAATCGCTCGGCCCTCGTGCGCGTGCCGCTCTACCACCCCGGTAAGGAGCGCGCCACGCGGATGGAGCTTCGCTGCCCGGACCCGGCTTGCAATCCGTATCTGACCTTCGCCGTGCTGCTGCAAGCAGGGCTCGAGGGGATCGAGCACGGATACGAGCTGCCCGAACCGATGGAGAAGAACCTCTACCACCTCTCCCCCGATGAGCGACGCCGGCTGGGCATCGAGCAGCTGCCCGAGACGCTGGGGGAGGCCATCGAGCTGACGGCGGAGTCAGAGCTCGTCCTCCGCACCCTCGGTGAGCACATGTTCAACCGCTACATCGAGATCAAGCGCCAGGAGTGGGACGACTACCGGGTACAGGTCACCCCGTGGGAGCTGGATCGCTACCTGCCGGTGCTCTGAGCCCGGCGGCTGCTGAGCTCTCGACGGTCCCCGTTCTGGCCGCCGCGGGGCGGCTGTAGCGGACATGTCGCCGGCGCCCCGGATCACCGTGGTCGGCTCGGCGAACACCGATCTGGTCGCCCGCTGCGAGAAGCTGCCTCGGCCAGGCGAGACCGTCACCGACGCCGCACTGGAGCGCATCCCGGGCGGAAAGGGGGCCAACCAGGCGGTGGCCGCGGCCAGGCTCGGCGCGGACGTAAGGTTCGTGGGCCGGGTCGGCGCCGACGATCTGGTTCTGCGCTCGATGGAGCGGGAGGGCGTCGACGCGTCCGGCGTGAGCAGGGACGACGGCGAAAGCGGCACCGCGCTGATCCTCGTCGACGCCTCCGGCGAGAACGTGATCGTGGTCGCTCCGGGGGCGAACAGGAGACTGAGAGCGGCGGATGTCGAGATCGGAGAGGCGGACGCCGTGATGTGTCAGATGGAGATCCCGGGCGAGGCAATCGAAGCCGCCGCGGGGCGGGCGACGTTCCTCTGCCTGAACGCCGCGCCCGCGCGCGCACCGCTGCCGCCCGGCGTCGAGCCGGACCTGCTCATCGTGAATCGCTACGAACGCGAAATCGTCGGCTCGTACAGGGGCCTGATGGCGCTCACTCTGGGAGCCGAGGGCGCGGTGCTGTGCGAGAACGGGGTCGAGGTCGCGCGGGCGCGGCCGCCTCGCGTCGAGGTGGTCGACGGCACCGCCGCCGGCGATGCGTTCTGCGCTGCGCTGGTCGTGTCGCTGCTGGAGGAACGTCCCCGCGAGCTCGCGCTCGTGCGGGCCTGCGCCGCCGGTGCTCTGGCCGCCTCGAGACCGGGCGCCCAGCCCTCGTTGCCTACCGCGGCGGAGGTCGATCGGGTGCTGGAGACATGACTTCCGTGATCCTCGACTGCGACCCTGGGCACGACGACGCGATCGCGCTGCTGCTCACTCTCGCGAGCCCGGAGATCGGGTTGCTCGGCGTCACGACGGTGTCAGGCAACCAGACGCTCGACCGGACGACCGCCAACGCGATCAGGGTGCTCGACCATCTGGGCCGGGACGACATCCCGGTCGCAGCCGGGGCCGATCGCCCGCTTGTCCGCAGACGCGAGGTGGCAGCAAACGTCCACGGCCACACCGGGCTCGACGGTCCGGAGCTCCCTGGCCCGGGACGCGAGCCGTGTGCCGAGCACGCCGTCGACTGGCTCGCGGGCGTTGTCGATTCGGCGCCCGAGCCAGTCACACTCGTCCCGACCGGACCTCTCACGAACGTCGCGCTGTTCCTGGCCCGCTATCCCGAGCTGAAGCGGAAGCTCGACGGGATCGTGCTCATGGGGGGCGCGATCGGCGAGGGCAACGTTACGCCCGCGGCGGAATTCAATATCTGGGTGGACCCCGAGGCCGCCGCGCGCGTGTTCGGCTCCGGCGTGGACCTCACGATGGTGGGCCTGGACGTGACCCACAGAGCGCTAATGACTCCTGCCCACGCCCAACGGCTGGCCTCCACCGGCCGGGCGGGCAGGCTGGTGGCTGATCTATATGACTTCTATTCGCGCTTCCATCGCGACCGGTACGGATGGGACGGGGCGCCGGTCCACGATGCCTGCGCGGTCGCCCGTGTGATCGATCCGACGCTGATCGAGACCTGCACGTGTGGCGTCAGGATCGATACCGGCGGTGAGCTCTCGCGGGGGCGGACGAACGCCGACCGCTGGGGTCGTGTCGGCTGGGAGCCGAACTGCCACGTCGCCGTCGATATCGACGCCGAGCGGTTCCTAGGGCTACTTGTGGACCGGATCTCCGGCCTCGGCTAGAGCGCCGCCGCCAGATCCTCGGCGCTCGTCACCGGCGCCTGGCAGACGAAGTGCTCACAAACGTAAGCGGCGGCCCGGCCATCGACAGGCTCTCGGCCGTCGAGGAGCGGAACGCCATCGCCGCCGACACCGGCAGCGACCACCACGTGAGGGTGGTACCCCGAGCGCACCGCTCGCACGAGCTCCGTGGTCTGCTCGGCGGGGCCGACGATCGCCACTTCGCGAACCGGGGCCAGGTAGAAGTCGATCGCCTGCAGGAGGTGGCCGAAAGCCGTCGGGTGCCGAGTGGCCAGCGGGGAGAGCAGTCGCAGAACTCCGAGGGCGTGCCGCTCGTAGGAGCCCTCACCGGAGAGGAGCGCCAGGCGCAGAAGTCCAAATGCGGCAGCCGAATTGCCGGACGGGATCGGCGAGTCCTCGAGATCCTTGCGCCGCACGGCGAGGCGCTCGTGGTCGGAAGCCGTGGTGAAGAACCCGCCTCGCTCCGGGTCCTCGAAGCGTTCGATGATCGCGCCCGCCAGCGCCGTGGCCTCGCGATAGAAGCGGGGCTCGAACGTCGTCTCATACAGCGTGATCAGTGCCTCGAGCAGGAAGCCATGGTCCTCGAGATAGGCGTCGAGGCGTCCCTGACCGTCCTTCCACGTACGCAGCAAGCGCCCGTCCGGGGCTCGCATGTGGTCAAGGACGAAGGTCGCGCTCTGAACGGCGGCCTGCACGTAGTCGTCTCGCTCGAGCACGGCGCCCGCCTCCGCCAGTGCGGAGATCATGAGCGCGTTCCAGGCCGTCAGGCGCTTGTCGTCGAGCCCGGGGCGGACGCGGTTGGAGCGCGCCTCGTACAGCTTGCGGCGGATCTCCGCCAGCCGCTCCGGCTCCGGTCCTCGAGCCTCGAGGACGTAGGTGCCGGGCTCGAACGGCGCAGGAGCGAAGTACGCGATCGCCTCGTCGTACTGATCGCCAAGGACCTCCTGGAGCTCGTCCAGCGTCCACACGTAGAACTTGCCCTCGACGCCCTCTGAGTCCGCGTCGAGCGCGGAGTAGAAGCCACCCTCTGGGCCGCGCATCTCTCGCACGGCCCAGTCGAGGATCTCCGAGGAGACTTGCTCGAAGCGCGCTTCGCCCGATACCTGCCAACCGTGAAGGTAGGCGCGGGCCAGCAGGGCATTGTCGTAGAGCATCTTCTCGAAGTGGGGGACAGTCCAGGTCTCATCGACCGCGTAACGGGCGAAGCCGCCGCCCACCTGGTCGTAGATTCCGCCGCTGGCCATCGCTCCCAGCGTCTGAAGGGACATCTCGTGCTCGCCGCGAGCCAGCAGAAACTCGATGGTCGACGCCTGCGGGAACTTGGGCGCGCCGCCCCACCCTCCACGCTGGCGGTCGAACGTGGCCTTCAGGGCGGAAACCGCGCTGGCGCACATCTCGTCTCGAATGGGCTCGGCGGACGGCTCGAGGCGAGCGGTGGCGGCAAGCGCGTGCTGGATCTGCACGGCCTGCTCGCTGATCTCCTGCCGCCGCTTCTCCCACGCATCGGAGACCGCGTCGAGCACCATCCGCCAGCTCGGCATCCCGTGACGTGGCTCGGGCGGGAAGTAGGTGCCGGCATAGAACGGCTGCTGCTCTGGGGTTAGGAACGCGTTCAGTGGCCATCCGCCGCGGCCCGTCATCGCCTGACAGGCCTCCATGTAGATGGCGTCCACATCGGGCCGCTCCTCACGATCCACCTTGATGCACACAAACTGCTCGTTCATCACGGCCGCCACGTCCGGATCCTCGAACGACTCGTGCGCCATCACGTGGCACCAGTGGCAGGCCGAGTAGCCGATCGACACCAGCAAGGGCCGATCCTCGCGTCTGGAGCGCTCGAGCGCCTCTTCGCCCCAGGGATGCCAGTCGACTGGGTTGTCCTTGTGCTGGAGCAGATACGGCGATGTCGCCACTCAGGCCAGCCACAGCCGGACTCGGAAACCCGCTGGCCACGCGGTCCCGGTGCCCGTCTCGGCGCTCATGCATTCCCGGCGCCCATGCCTTAGGGTGTTATCCGAGTGCCTGAATCGGTGACAGCCCCCGACGCTCCCGCTGCCGTCGGGCCGTACGTCCACGCCGTGAAGGCCGGGGGCTTTCTGTTCTGCTCGGGCCAGATTCCGCTCGACCCTCGCACCGGCGACCTGATCGACGCCAGCGCCCCCGAGCAGGCCGGGAGGTGTCTGGAGAATCTCTCCGCTGTCTGCAACGCCGCAGGTACGACCCTCGGCAGCGCCGTGCGGATGACTGTCTACCTGACGGACATGTCCTCGATCGGGGCGGTGAACGAGGTCTACGGGTCCTTCTTCGAGTCAGACCCCCCAGCCCGGGTGACGGTCGGCGTGGCATCGCTGCCGAGAGGGGCGAAAGTCGAGATAGACGCCGTGGTGGCCCTCCAGGAGTGAGCGCGATGCGCCGGGCGGCGCGAGCCGGCGAGGGTGTGATTCGTGAAACGCCGGCTCTCAGCTCGCGGACGCTGTCGGAGCGGGCCGGCGCGACGATTGCGCTGAAGGCCGAGAACCTCCAGCGGACCGGCTCGTTCAAGCTGCGCGGCGCGCTGGCGAAGATCGCTGCGCTCGGAGATGGATGTGCCGCTGGGGTCGTGACCGCGAGCGCCGGTAACCACGGCCAAGCGCTTGCCTACGCTGCCCGCGCCCGGGGAGTGCCCTGCGAAGTCTTCATACCGGAGGGCGCATCGATCGCCAAGGTCGAAGCGGCGGCGGACTGATCTCGGGTGTTGCCATCGCGCTCAAGTCCGCCCGAGCGGAGATCGAGGTGATCGGCGTTCAGGTCGACAGCTGCGCCCCGTTTCCGGCCTCGCTCGAAGCCGGCCTGCCGGTGCCGGCAGAGACCGCGGTGACAATCGCCGATGGGATCGCCGTCAAGCGGCCGGGCGACCTCACTCTGGGGCTGATCCGGACGCCGGGCTGCTCGCGTATGTCGCTCGCCGCCACGAGAGCCAGGCCGGGCGGCGGCTGGTGCTGATGGCCCGCGTTCCCGACCGTCCGGGGTCGCTCGCGCGCCTGCTGGCGCTCGTCGCCGGTCGGGGCGCCAACCTGCTCGACGTCCAGCACATCCGCGAGGGGATCGATCTGCACGTGCGCGAGAGTGCCGTGCAGCTGGTGCTCGAGACCCGCGGCCCCGAGCACGCCGAGCAGGTCGCGCAGGCGGTGCGGGAAGCCGGCTACGCTGAGCCGGGGCTGCTTGGTTAAGCGCGCGCCTCTTGCGCGGTCTGCATCTCGCGGTAGGCACGTGCCACCCGCACGAGCGTGCCCACCACCCGGCTCCGCTCGTCGGCCTCCGGATGCCACTGCACCCCGAGGCAGAAGGCTGGCCCGTCGGTCTCGATTGCCTCGGGCAGATCATCGAGCACCGATACCCCGGTGACACGAAGCCCCTCGCCGATCTCGGCCACCCCTTGGTGATGGTGGGACTTCGTAGTGTGAAGCTCCTCGCCGGCGGCGCGGGCCGCTAGCGAGCCTTCCTCCAGCCGGACGTCGTGCTCGGACCCGTCGAAGCTGCCGAGGTGCCGGCGGTGCTCCTCGTGGCCGACGTCATCTGGGACGTGCTGGCGCAGCGTGCCACCCCTCGCGATGTTTAGCAGCTGCATGCCCCGGCAAATGCCGAGAACCGGGATGCCGCGTTCAGCAGCACGGCGAGCGATGGCGAGCTCCGTGCGGTCGCGCTCAGGAACGGTGCCCTTGGTCTTGGGGTGTGGCTCGGTCCCGTACATCGAGGGATCGATGTCGGCTCCTCCGGCCAGGATCAGCCCGTCGATCAGCTCGAGCACCTCGTCGGGGTTGCGTTCGAGCCCGGGATCGGGCGGGACCATTAGAGCCAGTCCTCCTGCGTCCTGGATGGCGGCTATGTACTCGTGCCCCAGCAGCACGGCGAGCCGGTCCCACGCGCCCCACTGCGCGCGCTCGAGCGCGGCGCAGATACCGATTACAGGTCTGCGGTCGTCCATCAGCTCAGCGTAGCCGTCGACCGGATCACGGCCCGCCGGACCTTTCCGCTGGCTGTCTTGGGCAGCTCGGACGCGAACTCCACGATTCTCGGGTACTTGTACGGCGCCGTCTGGCGCTTGGCGTGCTCCTGCAACGTTTGCGCGAGCGCCTCGCTGGGCTCATAGCCGTCCCGGAGCACGACCACCGCGCGCACCACCGCGCCTCGCTCTTCGTCGGGAGCCCCGACCACCGCGGCCTCGGATACCGCCGGGTGGGAGACAAGTGCCGACTCAACCTCGAACGGCCCGATCCGGTACCCGGCCGAGATGATCACGTCGTCAGTCCGACCCTCGAAGTACAGGTAGCCCTCGTCGTCCTGGACGACGCGGTCGCCGGTCCGCCACCGAGCGCTCTCAGGTGCGGGCTGGCCGCCGAGGTGGCCGACGAAGAAGGTGGGATCGGTCCCGGGGTCTTCGAGCACCAGCTCGCCGTCGTCGACGGCGAGTCCGACGCCCGGAAGAGGCAGGCCCATTGACCCGGGCCTCACGGGCCGCCCAGCCGGGTTCCCGGTCAGCTGGCCGGTCTCCGTCTGCCCGTAGCCGTCGCGGATCTCGATCCCGGTGGCCGCGCGGAAGGCGCGGATTACCTCCGGGTTGAGCGCCTCTCCGGCGGCCACGAGCTCTCGCAGCGCAGGTAGCGGGGGGATGTCCGTCCGCTTGGCGATCACCCGGTACTCCGTCGGCGCCATGCACAGAACACTTACGCGTTCTCGTTGCAGGATCTCGAGGCGCTCACCCGGGTCGAAGCGTGCGTCGTGCAGCAGCGCGGCGGCGCCTCGAAGCCACGGCGCGAGGAACACGTTGCGCGCCGACTTCGACCAACCGGAGGCGGCCGTACACCAGACCAGGTCGCCTCTCTTTGCGGCGAGCCAATGCTCGGCCTGGAGTCGCTGCCCGGGCAGGTAACGCTGACCGTGGACGATCCCCTTCGGCTCGCCCGTCGTACCGCTGGTGAAAGTGATCAGGGAAGGCTCGTGGGGCGACAGCTCGGCAGCCTCGACGGCTCGTTCCCCGCCGTCCGTATATAGCGTGTCGTCGGGGATGAGCAGAACCGGGCACTCGGGCCGGGCCTCCTCGAGCTCGGTCCGGTTGCGCTCATCGGCGACGATCAGCTTGGGATCTGCGGCGTCCAGCCTGATGCTGATGTCCCGAGCGCGTAGCTGCTCGTTACAGGGAAGGGCGACCGCGCCGATCCGAAAGCAAGCGATCATCGTCAGGACCCACTCGGGCCGGTTGCCGACCACCGTCATGACCACGTCTCCCCGGCCGACGCCCTGGCCGATGAGCGTCGCCGCGACGGCCACGCTTCGCTCGCTCACCTCCGCGAACGACCACTCCTTTCTGCGGCCGTCTCGGCTCAGCTCGACGAGTGCCACGCGATCGGCTGGTGCTGTGTCGATGACGTCCAGGGCGAAGTTCATCGGCGGTCGAGTCTGGCAGGATCGCCCTCGATGACGTTCTGGAATGGCGTGCTCTGGCTGCACCTAATCGCTATGGCGTTCTTCGTGGGAGGGCAGCTGATGCTGGCCGCGATAGTGGTGCCGGTTCTGCGCGGATCTGGCGACCGAGCCCCGCTCCGGGCAGCGGCGGGCCGGTTCGGAATCGGGACGCTGGTGGCGGTGGGCGTGCTCCTGGTCACCGGCGCGGCCATGGCCTCGCACTTCCACAAGTGGAGCCACTCGACGCTTCAGGTCAAGCTAGGCCTTGTGGCCCTCGTCGCGGCGCTGATCGTCGGACACATGCGCAGGCCCGAGTGGCACGTGCTCGACGGGGCGATCTTCGTCACCTCGCTGGCCATCGTGTGGCTAGGGATCGTGGTGGCCGGATAGCCCTGCTAGCGTGGGCGTATGGGCTTGATGTACGGCAACGGGCCGCTCGGGAAAAAGCCCGCGGGGACGTTCAACTTCGAGCCGCCGCCACCGGGTCGGGCGCTGTATCTCGAACCTACACCGAAACGGGTGCGCGTAGAGGTGGGCGGGGAGACGATCGCCGACAGCCGACGGGCGATGATGCTTCACGAGTCCGGGCTTCAGCCCGTCTACTACTTCCCGCCGGAGGATGTGAGAGCCGACGTGCTCGAGTCGGGCGATAGGCACACCCATTGCCCGAAGAAGGGAGACGCTTCCTACTACTCGATCCGAGTAGGCGAAAGGGTCGTCGAGAATGGCGCCTGGTATTACCCCGAGCTGCTGGCCGATACGCCGCCTGCGCTGAAGGGGCTGATCGCGTTCTACTTCGACCGCATGGACCGCTGGCTCGAGGAGGACGAGGAGATCGGCGTTCACCCACGCGACCCCTACCACCGGGTTGATGTGCTGGGCACCGAGCGCCACATACGCGTCTCGCTCGACGGTGAGCTCCTGGCGGAGACGCGGCGTGCGGTGGCGCTGTTTGAGTCAAACCTTCCGCCACGGTGGTACATCCCCCGCGAGGACGTGGTCGCCGAGCTCGAGCCCAGCGACACCGTGACCCGCTGCCCGTACAAGGGGACAGCCGGCTACTACTCGGTCAACGGCGCCAAGGACCTCGTCTGGTACTACGAACAACCACTCGCCGAGGTCGGCCGCATCCAGGGTCTCCTCTGTTTCTTCAACGAGAGGGTGGATCTCGAGCTAGACGGTGAGCTTCAGGAGTGTCCGGAGACGGCGTGGAGCCGGGGCGTTCGTTCGGAGAAGGCTGCCGCTTAGGCGGCCGGCGGCGTCGCAGCAGCTTCCGCAAGCGGTCGGCCTCCCGCGCGGATCGGTACTTGATCCGCTCCC
>VAWT01000354.1 GCA_005883415.1 Actinomycetota bacterium
TACAAGTTCTCGACCTACGCCACGTTCTGGATCCGGGAGGCGATCCAGCGGGCGATCGCCAACCGCGCGCGGACCATCAGGATCCCGGTCCACATCGGCCAGCGCGAGCGCAAGATCGGCCGCGTACAACGAGAGCTCCAGGCACGCCTGGGGCGGGAGCCAACCGACGCGGAGATCGCGGCCGAGGCGAAGCTCTCAGAACGAGAGGTGCGCGAGGCGCGAGAGGCAGCGCGGGTGGTCACGAGCCTCGATCGGCCGGTGGGCGAGGAGGAGGACACCTCGCTGGGCGCGCTAATCCCGAGCGGCGAACGCTCGCCCGAGGAGGAGGTCGAGATCGCGCTCCAGCAGGACGCCGTCCGCTCCGCTCTGGACCAGCTGCCAGAGCGAGAGCGCGAGGTCGTGAGGCTTCGCTACGGGATCGACGGCGATGACCCGACCCCGCTGCGGGAGGCCGGCAGACGCCTGGGAATCTCGTCGGAGGAGGTCCGGCGCCTGGAGCGGCGGGCGCTTGCCGAGCTGGCCGAGAGCCGCGAGCTCGAGGCTCTACGCCCGGCGGCCTAGAGGGCCCAGTCGGCTGACGAGCTCCGGGTGGCGCTCCTCCACATAGCGAATGAACCGTTCCCGGCTCGCCTCCCCGGTGACCGACTGCAGCCCAAGGACGTCGTCCCAGATGCCGTGTCGCTCGGCCGCTTGCACCAGCGATTCGAGCAGGGCGTCCCGCTGGACTGCCTGCTCGATCAGGCGGCACTGCCGGGCGGTGTCCAGGTGTGCGAGGAGGTCCAGCGCCTCCGGCCAGAGATCATCGCCGCACGCGGCGTCTATCACGCCTTCCAGCCGCTCCGGCCCCAGCAGCTCGGCGACCTGCACGAGCCGAGACTTCTGTTCCAGCACGAACCCCGTCCGCAACAGCGCCCGGTCGTCGGTCGCCTCGAGTGCGGCGGCGATTGCGGCGTTGGGAAGGTGACCGATGAACCGTCCCATCGTCACGTGTTCGTCTCGCCTCACCAGCTCGCGCGTAATGGCCGCGATCTGATCCGGTGGGATCCTGGCGATCACATCGCTAGCGCGCCGCGGATCGAGCTCGATCGCCACGTCGGCCAGGAACGAGGTCGGCAGTCTCTCCGCCACCTCCACGGCCCGTGAGGGCTCGAGCTGGCCCGTGATTCGGGCCGCGAGCACCGGGCCGAACGCCCGCTGGGCAATCGTGGCGTTCAACGCGGCGGGAAGCAGCTTGCTGGCGGCTGCCAGCCGGGCGAACGTCCTTTCGTTGGCAGAGAACAGGACATCGGTGACCTGCTCGCGCAGCCGGCGCAGGTCGTCGACGGGCAGCGCCTCGAGGTAGGACAGGCTGTCCGGATCACGGTGCAGCAGCCTGGCGAGCTTGAGGATCTCGGGCCGGGACTGCAATGGCCGGCCATCGCGGGCGGTCACCGGAACAGCCTGCGAACCGGTCTACGGAGTAACCGTGGGATCAGTTCGAGCGCTTGCTCGCCCGCGGCGGCGAGGGCCGCGGCCTGGCGGCGCTTGGCGTCCCGAATCGACTGGGCCAGATCGTCCTGCTGCTCGTGGGTGAGCCGGCCCAGTCGGCTCGGCGGGGATGCCGCGAGCTCCCTCTCGATGGCGTCCGTCATCGGCCACGGAAGCTATCGACCGCGGCGGCGACTGGAGGCGGAGGCCTACCGACGGTCTACCGAGCGCAGCCGTAGACGTGTCGTGCTGGCGGCATCCGAGGGGCGGCGAGTGGCCGGTCTGTCTGGGGCCTCGGCGCCATGGCGCACGGTCGGACTTGACCCGGGCGCGGTCATCGCCGCAGGGGGTGCGGCGATCTGCCACGAACGCGGGCACGCGCTCGACGAGTTGCTGCTAGTGGTCGAGGCGGCGCTGGTGCGCGGCGGCAGCGGCGTACAGAACGCCGAGCAGCTGCTCTCCGACCTGCTGCTGTTGCGCTCGCCCCGTCTGGCGCGGCGCGTTCAGCGCAGGGTGTACGGGCCCCTCGGCGCCGAGCTGGCGCGGACGCTCGACATCTCTGATCGAGCACGGCTTCGAACGCAGCGCGACCGCGTTGGCGATTCCCGTGCACCGCAACATGCTGCGCGACCGATTGGCGCGGATCGCGGAGCTGACGGGCGTGGATCTCGCGACCGCTGAGGGATGCGCGACCGCGTGGCTCGCCTGGCTGAGTCGCCGCCTCGCGGTTTGAGTCTGGACCAGGGCGTGCCACTGCTGACGTTCCTGCTCAATTGCGCCACGACGCAAGAAGGCCGATTCGGCGCACGGCTCGGGTCCAGCTTGGCCACTTAGGTGACGCGGGTTGACGCCGTGTTGGCGCTTGATTAGGGACCAGGCAAGCCCTCGAATATGCGCCCAATTGTGAATTACATTTCGTCCCACAGGACCGTCCGACCCTAGGAGGAGGAGTTGGCAATCCATAAGCACGCACGGTCAAGCCTGACCAGCTTTGTGGCGCTGGTTTCGATCCTCGCGATCGCTGCCTGCGGCTCAAGTTCAAAATCGAGCAGCTCGACCACGAGCTCATCCGCGGGGGCAAAGCAGGGCGGCACTATCACCATCGCGTCTGGCACGGCACCGCTGTCTGCCGACCAGGGGCTCGATTTCACGACCCAGGGCAACGAGCTCTATTCGGTCGTTAACACGCCGCTGCTGACCTTCGTTCGGGGCGTGGAGGGAACCGGGGGCAGCAAGATCATCCCTGCGCTGGCCACGAGCCTGCCGACCGTCTCCAACGGCGGCAAGACATACACCTTCCATCTTCGCTCGGGGCTGCACTACTCCAACGGCCAGCCGATCAAGGCGAGTGACGTCCTGGTAGCGCTGGAGCGGGACCTCAAGATCCCCTGGCAGTCGGCCTCGTTCATCAGCGCCTACATCCCGGGAGCGATGGCATACGCCAACGGCAAGGCGAAGACCATCTCCG
>VAWT01000355.1 GCA_005883415.1 Actinomycetota bacterium
GCCGAGCGGTACCTGCCAGCGACCAACCAGTGGCTGTATGCCGGGACACTGTCGGTCCCGCGCGACAATCACACCGCCACGCTGTTGAATAGCGGCAAGGTGCTCGTGGCCGGAGGATTCAATAGGTTCGGTCCGGCGCTGAAGAGCGCAGAGCTGTATGACTCGGGCACCAACAGCTGGTCCCGGGTTGCAGACATGCGCGTTCCCCGCTACCACCACACCGCCACGCTGCTTCGTAACGGCCGGGTGCTGGTGGTCGGAGGCGGAGACCGCGAGCCGGGCTTCACCTCCCGGGCTGAGATGTACGATCCGGCCCGCAACCGCTGGCGTGCGGCCGCCCCGCTGCCGCAGCCACGCGCGTTCGGCGTCTCGGTCCTGCTACCCAACGGCCGCGTGCTCGTGGTCGGCGGCTACAACGACCGTGGCGCCGTGGCTGCCGCAGAGATCTACGACCCCAAGCGAAACCGCTGGGCGTTCGCGGGAAACTTGACTCCGGCGGCCGGCAGGCAGGTGGCCGTGGTGCTGCGCAACGGTCATGTCCTGGTGGCCGGTGGCCAGCTCTACCAGGGTCTGCCGGTGTCGAAGGTCTCCGTATACATCCCGTGAGTTGACGCAGGGGCGCGGCTCTAGGGCGTTATCCGCAGGAACACGTCCTCAGCGCCGTTGTAATCCCCCCCGACGAGGTTATTGGCGCCGGACACGAACGCGACCACGTGGCCATCGGCCGACACCGCTGGGCGCTGGAGGAGCTGCCTTTCGAGCTCCGGTCCGCGCGACCCGCCCGAGGCTGTGACATCCACGGTCGTTGGGGTGAAGGTCAGAGCGTTCCAGGTGAAGATGTTTGGGCCCGGTGCCCAGGGCGAGCCCAGATTGTCGGCAAACGTTTCGAACGCGGTGACGCTGCCATCCCCGGAGGTGGCTGGCTCGAAGCTGTCGTTGTTGGCCTCTTTGCCACGTGAGGTCCGGGACACCAGCTGGGTGCGGCGAGCGGTCAGGTCATGCCGGAAGACAGCGGTGTGCCCGTTCCCGACGCCCGGCACGAGGTTTGTGGCATTGGAATCGAAGACGACGTAGTGGCCGTCGCCGCTCAAGTCTGAGAACTGCGTGAACGGCGCGGGAACGGACGCGTTCTGTTGCTTTCCGCGGCCGGATACGCTCATCAGGCTCGTCCGCCCCGTGTACACGTCGTGGATGAACACGTTTGGGACGCGGTTCCGAAGGCCCTTCACGAGGCTCCGTGCCCCCGAGGTGAAGCTGATCAGATGTCCGTCCGCGCTGATCGAGGGGTTGTACGAGGCGCCTCTGGCCTGACCACCCCTACTCGTGACGCTCACCCTGTAGAAGGCGCCGGTTAGGAGGTCGAACTCGAACACGTCCGAGGCGCCATTGTCGTCTCCGGCGACGAGGTTGTCGGCATCCGAGGTGAACCCTACGTACCGACCGTTGCCCGAAACGACTGGCTGAGCAGAGTCGGAGTCGGGCTCCACCCCTCCAAACCCGACCGTCAACCGCCGGATCGGACCGGAGCCCACACGGACGAAGATCTCGTTCACTGCTTTCGAGGTGCCTCCGACCAGGTTCGTGGCCGTCGACGCGAACGCCACCACCTGCCCATCGCCACTGATCGAGGGGTTGGTCGAGTTCCCATTGGCTGGAGCGCCTCCGATGCCGCTTGAGATCAGCATGATCCTCCCCGTCAGCCTGTCGAACACGTAGACGTTCGATTCGCGCCCGGTGCCCACCGCCGGGCCCAGGTTGGATGCCTGGGAGGAAAACGCGACGAAGCGACCGCTGGCCGAGAGACTCGGCTGCTGGCTGGGGCCGTTCGGATTTATCCCTGGAGGTGCGACCCGAACGGTTGTTGCCGCGTGGGCCACTGCAGGAGTTACCACGGCGCACGCCACCTGGCTTAGCGCCAACCAGCGAGCGCCCGCGCGAGTACGCACCCTCCGGATCTGGCGCAGCACGGCGGTCAGGCTAAAGCTCCGTCGAGCGGCTCGCGCCAGCAGCTTCCACGGTCTGACCTAACACGGCACCCGACGGCACGGAGCGCTCCTCGAGTCGCGCCGATGTGCGGACCTGGAGCCAATCACGGAGCCTCAGCAGATGGACCCGCGCCCACTCGGGGTTCAGGAAGGCAAGGTAGAGGGTCAGCATCGCGAGGCTGAAGAACCCCACCCTGACCGAATATTCGATCCCGAGGTGCAGCAGCGCGCCCGCCAGCAGCACCCACGGACGTAGGCGCCGGTTCCAGACGAACACCGCGACGCTGAGCTCGACCGCCAGCGTGCCGAACGTCATCACGTTCGAGAGGAACGCCGAGTGGATCAGGAATCCGACATCGGGGAACCGGTGGACATCCGAGATCCGCATCGCGTACGACACGGCGGTGCCGTTGTTCCACGTCGTGCCCTGGAGCTTGTCCCACAACGCGGCGAAGTAGATGATGCTCAGCTGGATCTGCATCAGGCGGATCACCCATGGCGCTCTGACCGGGAACTCCCAGAACCGGCTGCGGTTCGCGCGCCAGCGATCAAGCGAGAGCGCGGCTCCTGACGGGGCCAGCATGAGGTAGAAGGCCATCACCCTCAGCAGCCAATCGCCGGTGTTGAACACGTAGGGGTTGCGGCGCTCGAACGACATGACGCCAATGAACACGAGCACCGCCGCCAGCCGCGTGTGGTAGCCAAGCGCCAGCGCCAGGCTCGACAGCAGCAGGAGCGCGAACAGCAGCTGCACGGCGAAGTCGCCGGAGAAGACCCCAAGCACGCCCCACACTCCCCCGCCTCCGGGCTGCTTTGCAAGCACGCCGCTCTTGCCAAAGAACGCCGCGAGATCCCCCGCCAGCGACAGCGTCCAGGCGAAGACGAGCAACCCGAAGATGATTCTGATCAAGGCCAGGGTTGAGGTCGGCTCCGGCGTGAACCAGAACCGCTCCCAGCGGGCTGCCACCTCCTCTCCTGCTCGAGTCACGCGTGCCATGCCGGATCGCGTCGCTTGGC
>VAWT01000356.1 GCA_005883415.1 Actinomycetota bacterium
TACAGAGTCGCCGAGCCGCTGTCGGTGACCCAGGTGGCCCCGAGTCCCACCGCCATTGCCCCGGGGCCGGAGGGCAGCGCGAGCGGTGTGGAGCCGACGACGCGGCGGCGCTCGAGATCGACCTGTGTGACGGTGCCCTGCTCGGTCACCGCCCAGAGCGAGCCGTCCTCGATGACGAGGCCGCCCGGCTGCTCGTTGATGATGGTGCCGCTGAGCGGAATCTCGGCCCGCACCTGTCGGAGGTCGGGATCCGCTATCACAAGCGCACCGGCGCTCAGGCGCACCGAGCGCGGTTCTCGTGGGCCCCCGTCCGCCAGCAGCACCCCGGCGGTCGCTGCGACGGCGCCTGCGAACAGTGCGGCGATCACGATCATGCGGCGACCGCGGCGACCGCGGCGAGTGGGCCGACGCCGGTGTCGCGAGACCGGCATCCGGCGCGCTTCCGGCTCCTCGGCGAGAACCGTATGGTGCGCCTCGCGCAGGACGGCGCCGGGATCGATACC
This sequence comes from Actinomycetota bacterium, assembly GCA_005883415.1. Taxonomy (GTDB): domain Bacteria; phylum Actinomycetota; class Thermoleophilia; order Solirubrobacterales; family Solirubrobacteraceae; genus Palsa-465. The sequence goes on from VAWT01000356.1 coordinate 504, forward strand.
CAGCTCCTCCGAGAGTCGCCGGCGAACGCGGTCGTACTCGTGCAACGCATCCGCGCGACGGCCGGTGGCGTTGAGCGCAAGCATCAGCTGCGCGTGGAGCCGTTCACGCAGCGGCGCTGACGCGCATGCCATCTCGAGGTCTTCCACCAGGCCGGGCGACATGCCGAGCGTGAGCCGGTCGTCGAACTCCTCCTCGAGCAGTGAAAGCTTCAGGTCTTCCAGGCGCCGCAGGTGATCGCCTGCCCAGCCGTTGTCCAGGAGGTCGGCCAGCGGCGCCCCGCGCCAGAGCTCGAGGGCGTCACGAGCGGCGGCCGAGGCTTCCGCGCGCCGACCCGCGGATCGCAGCTCGCGCGCCTGGTGCAGGCTCCCGGCGGCGTGCGCGACGTCCACATGGTCGGGATCGATCGCCAGCCGGTAGCCGGTCTGCGTCGTCTCGATGACCTCGGGCGGCCCGCCGGCCTCCCGCAGTGCTGCGCGCAGGCGCGACACCGCGGTGTGCAGCCGCTGGGCGTGACCGTCCGGGAGCAGCTCGCCCCACAGCGCCTCGGCGGCCCGGTCGCGCGAAACTGTCTGCCCGGACGCGAGCGCGAGCAGTGCCAGAAGCGTGCGCTGCTTGGGCCCGCCGAGCGCGGCCTGTCGTTCGCCCACCCACAGCTCCACCGGGCCCAATAAGAGGATGCGCAGTTCGTTCACGGCGGCCGCCACGAGCAGCGACCTTACAGCGGCTGAAAGGTGATTGTGAGCGCGTTGAAAGCAGCCTCCGAGACCGTATCGGTCCCATCCCAAAGGAGGCCACATGCCACGCCCCAGATTCGCCCTACTCATCTGCGCGATCGCCTGCGCAGCGGCGGTCCCCGCCGTCGCGAGCGCCACCGTGACGCACGACGGATCACGCACGTTCCGCCAGACCACAACCGTCCACGACCTCAACATCTGTGGCCTCCCGGGGACCTTCGACACCGTCACAACAGCCGAATGGCACGCAACCGGCGGGAGCGATGGGTACCACTTCCAGCTGAGCGAGGTCACGCGCTGGACGGTCACGTTCGATGACCCCTCGCTCGGTGTCTGGAGCGGGCGCGGCACCGAGACGGACGCGTTCACCGCCTCGGCGGGCGACGTCGTAACTCTGCACATGATCTTCAACGGCAGCGAGGGTCCCGTCCGGATCCACGAGCAGCAGCAGGTCGTGGTCGCCGCCGACGGCACTCTGCGTATCGACCTCGAGCGGGTTACGACCGACTACGGGGCGTGCCCGTCATGAGTACACGCGCGGTGTGCTTGGGTCTCGCCGTCACAGCGTTCGCCGGGGCGGCCGGCTGCGGGTCAAGCGGTCATACAACTGCACACAAAGCAGCCCCCGGCAGTGCGACCAGCGCTGCCGCAACCTCCGAGCTGCAAGGAAAGATCGTCTTTCGCCGTTTCCTCGACGACGCGCACAGCCACGGCGCACTGTTCGTGATGAACGCCAACGGCACGGGCATCCGCGGAATCACCCACCCGCCCGCCGACGCCGTAGACTCGCTGAACGGGCCGCCAAGTGCGACCCCCGATGGGGCCACGCTGGTGTTCGATCGCTCTACGCCGAGCGCCGCCGGCATCTTCCGCGTCGGCCTCGACGGGCGCGGCGAGCGGGAAGTGCCGGCCCCCGGAGGCGTTCCCGGCGACGGCTGGCCCGCCGTCTCCCCCGCCGGAACCTGGATCGCGGTCGCGCGCACCTGGGGCCACAAGGACAAGTCCGAGGATCTGAAGACAGGCCTCTACGTGCTGGGCATCCACGGAGGCCACCCGCGGCTGGTCGCCAACTTCGGATACCGCTCCGACGTCGGCGGAGCGACGTGGTCACCGGACAGCAAGACGATCGTCTTCAGCGCCCACAACAACGGGCCCGGCAAGCCGTCCGGGGCCTCCGCGCTATTCGCCGTCGGCGCCAACGGTCGCGGGTTGCGCAGGCTGACGCCATGGCACACGGAGCAGCCGATCAGCGGGCCCGTCTACTCCCCCGACGGCCAGACCATCCTGTTCCGGCTCAAGCCAGCCGGACAAGACTTCGGAGGCGACTACTGGACAGTGCGAAACGACGGCAGCTCACCGCGGCGGCTCACACACTTCGGACCCAGCCACACCACGGCAAGCGCGACCTGGTCGCCCAACGGTTCGATGATCGTATTCGCCGACTCAGGGATGGGCGGCAACGATGACCTCTACGTGATGCGCGCCGACGGCGGCGGCATCAGGCGCCTAACCCGCACACCCCAATGGGAAAGCGCGGCGCTGTGGCTTCGCCCATGAATAAGGGTGTCGACGTGATCTCCAATTCGGTCCGGAGCACCCGCTGATCGCGCGCCCGCGCGCCGGCAAACATGCCGACCTGCTTTCGCAAAGCGCCGAGCATCCTGGTCGGCCCAGCGCCTGACCTGCTCTGCGCGGATTGCGCAAGTGGCGAGGGTGTCCAACTAACTGTGTAGGCGCTTAGTCGGGTCGGCGGTCTCCGAATTGGATCTTGAACGCCAGCAGTGCTTGTCCAGCCGCGGGTTCGTGTCCATTGCGGA
>VAWT01000005.1 GCA_005883415.1 Actinomycetota bacterium
CGGGACGGTCCCCCTCTCCCGTCCCGTCCTCATCGAGCAGCGCCCCGCGACGCATCCCTGACCTCGGCGCCGATCCACGGCGCGGCTGATTTAGCATCGCTCGAACCATGATTCTCGATACCAACACGGCCGCCCGGGAGCGTCTGATCGCGGAGCTGCGTACGCACGCCCTCGTTATCGGCGACGTGGTGCTGACAAGCGGGCGGACCGCGCGGTACCTGGTCGACGCCAAGCGCGCCATCCTCCGTCCGCCCGGTTTTCGTGCCTTGGCCGAGCTGGTCGCAGCGCAAGCACGCTCGTGGGGGGCGACGGCGGTCGGTGGGATGACGATGGGCGCCGATCCGATCGCCTGCGCGGCGCTGGCGGGCGGGGCTGACGTCAAGGCCTTCTTCGTCCGCAAGGAAACCAAGCAGCACGGCCTCTCGCGCCGGATCGAGGGGCCCGAGCTCGATCCTGGCGAGCGCTGCATGCTGGTCGAGGACGTGGTCACGACGGGAGGGTCGACGATTCGGGCGCTCGACGCGCTTCGGGCGGAGAGCCAGGACGTATGCGGCGTTCTTGCAGTCTGCGACCGCCTCGCCGGCGGCGCTCGAGCGATCGAGGCCGCCGCCGGCGTTCCGTTCGTCGCCTTGACGACTATCGACGATGTGTACCCGGACCGGCCGGATCGGGCTGTCCCCTAGCGCATGCCCCCGGCAGGAATCGAACCTGCATCCCGCGCTTAGGAGGCGCGTGCTCTATCCGTTGAGCTACGAGGGCGCTGGCAGAGCCTAGCCGTAGCTGGTTCGCGCGTGACAACCCTGAGTCGCTGTGCTATTCCGGCCTTTTGTGGAGGAGGAGGGACCCACTCTGGCGCATCGAAGCTCGGATAGCTGATGAGCATCGGGCCACCTGAGCTGGTTGCCGATAGCGAGACGGCGGCCCAGGAGCAATTCGACGGGGTCGATGCCACTGAGGTCGGCGCCCCTGCGCTTCCCCTGTTTGGGCGACGGTTGCTCGCCGACCGGGCGGCAATGGCCTCGGCGGCGTTCGTCTTGGTGCTGGTCCTGATCGCAATCTTCGCGCCCCTGATCGTCAAGGCCGTCGGCGCGCCGGGACCCTACGCAGCCGATCCAAGCGCCCGCGACCAGTTCGGCGATCCGACCGGCCCATCGCCGGGCGCCCTGTGGCCCTTCATCGCGATGCTGGCGGGCGCGGCGCTTGCGACCGCCTCACGGTTCGCTCCGGTCCCGCCCATCAAGCGCTACGGGTGGGTGCTGATCTCCGGCATCGCGTTTCTTGCGGGGGTCGCCCTGGCGATTGCCTTTTGGCCCAGCGCACACCACATATTCGGTGTCGACAAGGAGTTCCGTGATCTCTTCAGCCGCGTTCTCTATGGCGCTCGACTGTCGCTGGAGGTGGCGGCCATCGCCGCCGCCGCGTCGTTGATCATCGGACTGACGTTCGGGCTCCTGGTCGGTTACTTCCGAGGTTCGGTCGGCGTGGCGATCTCACGCTTGATCGACGCGCTGTTCGCTTTGCCCCTCCTGCTGCTCGCGCTCGGCATGGCCGCAGCATGCAAACTGGCGAGAGGGTGCCTGGGCGGGGTGCTGCACCCGGGGCTTGCAGTGGTGATCGTGGTGATTGCGCTCGTCAACTCGATCTTCATCGCACGCGTCATGCGGGACCAGGTGTTATCGCTGCGCGAGAAGAGATTCGTCGAGACAGCGCGGTCGCTGGGGACCTCGAATGCCAGGATCATCTTCAGGGAGATACTGCCTGGCGTCCTCGCGCCGATCGCAGGCTATGCAGCGCTGATCATCGCGCAGGACGTGCTGTTCATCGCCGCGCTCTCTTACCTTGGCATCGGCATCCAGTTTCCACGGGCCTCGTGGGGAGCGATGCTGGCCGATGCAAACCCGGTGCTCGGGACGGCTTGGTGGTACATGCTGTTCCCCGGGGCTGCGCTGCTGCTAACCGTGCTTGCGTTCAACCTGCTCGGCGACGGGCTTCGGGACGCGCTGAACCCGCGGGTCAGCAGGCCGTAAGGCGCGACGTGACCAGGTACGTCATCCGGCGCGTCCTATGGGTGATCGTGCTCCTGTTCGGAGTGATCTCGGTCACCTTCGTCATCTTCTACCTGTTCCCATCCGGCGATCCCGCCGTCCTGCGGGCCGGACCCCACCCGACGCCGCAACTGCTCGCGACGATCCGGCACAGGCTCGGACTGAACAAGGCGTGGTACGTCCAGTATTTCGACTACCTGAAGGCCCTCATCCTTCACTTCGACTTTGGCTTCAGCTACCAGACTCACATCGCGGTCAGGACGCAGATCTTCAACCGGCTGCCGGCGACGATTTCGCTTGCCGTCGGGGCCGCCGTGCTGTCGCTCATAACTGCGATCACGATCGGCACCATCGCCGCCCTCAGGCGACGCTCCCCGCTCGGCCGCTTGGCGACAGGCGGGGCGGTGGTGGCCATCTCGGCGCCGGTGTTCTGGGTGGGGATGATCAGCCTGTACCTGTTTGCAACGGACATCGGCAAGCTCGCGATCCTCCCGGGCGCGGGCAGCTACGTCCCGCTCACACACAACCCTGGGAAGTGGTTCGCGTCCCTGATCATGCCTTGGTGCGTACTGGCCGCGGGCTTTGCTGCGGCCTCCGCTCGGCTGATGCGGTCCAGCCTGATCGAGACGCTTGGCAAGGGTTATGTCAGCACGGCACGCGCCAAGGGAATCTCAGAGCGGCGGGTCATCGTGCGACATGCGCTGCGGGTGGCGATCGCCCCGGTCGTGACGGCCGCTGGACTCGGCATCGGCGTCCTGCTGGCCGCCGCGATCCTCACCGAGACCGCGTTCAACATCCCCGGGATCGGGCGACTCACGTATGACTCGATCCAAGTCGGGGATCTGCCGACGATGCAGGGAACGGTGTTGCTCGGCGCATGCCTTGTCGTCGTCGCCAAGCTCGTCGTAGACGTCGTGTACGCGTTGATCGATCCGCGGGCCCGCTCCCGATGAGCGCGCTCCTCGAGGTCGAGGACCTCCGCGTCGAGTTCAGGATTCAAGACGGCATCGTCCGTGCGGTGGACGGCGTCTCGTGTTCGGTGGACGCGGGAAAGACGCTCGCAATCGTGGGCGGTGCGGGTTCAGGCAAAACGGTCGCCTCGATGGCGCTGCTGGGGCTGACCCCCGGCCCATGCGCCCACATCTCGGGGCGCGTCGCGTTCGAGGGTCGAGATCTCCTGGGGCTAGTGGGCCACGAGCTGCGCAGCATCCGCGGCGAGGAGATCGCGATGGTCGTCCAGGACCGATCCTCGTCGCTACACCCCTTCTACAAGGTCGGAGACCAGCTGATCGAGGCGATCGTGACGCACCGCCAGGTGTCCAGGGCCGCAGCCCGCGACCGGACGATCGACCTGCTGGAACTGCTCGGGATCCCCGAGCCGCACCATCGCGTCGACCAATACCCGGACGAGCTCTCGCCCTCCATGCGCCAGCGAACCACGATCGCCATGGCGCTGGCAAACGAGCCACAGCTGTTGGTCGCCGACGATCCGACGAGCGGCCTCGACCTGACCGTACAAGCGGAGATCCTCGAGCTGCTGAAGCGAGTCCGGGAGCGCCTGGGCATGGCGATCATCTTCGTCTGCCGTGATCTGGCGGTGGCCGCGGAGATCGCCGATGACATTTGCGTCGTGTACGCGGGCCGCATCGTCGAGCGCGCCCCGACGGAGCTCATCCTCGAATCGCCCCAGCACCCGTACACCTGGGCCCTGTTTAAGTCCGCACCCCAGCTCGGAGCGCCGCGGGACGAGGAGCTGGCGCCGAACCCCGGCCGGCCACCGAGCCTCATCCACCGCCCGTCAGGATGCCTGTTCCACCCCCGCTGCCCGTACGTGCGTGACGAGCACCGGCGAGTGGATCCTGCGCTTCAGCCTGTGGCCGGCCAGGACGGCCACGAGGTTGCTTGCCTGCTTGAGCCTGAAGCGCGGACGAGGACCTGGCAGGAACTCAAGGCCGGCGCCCGCGCTCGCTAGCCCTCTTCCTCGACGTACAGCGACTCCCGCGCCAGCTCCTGGCCGCGCTGATCCCACAGCTTGATTTCGAGGAAGTCCTGCCTGTAGTTGTCGGGGCCGATCAGCGTGAACCGCTCGTCGAGCAGCTCGCATTGGTCGACCGCCAAGTTTGCGAGCTCCGCGGTGACGAGCGCACCGCCTGGGATCAGCGGCACCCCCCACACCAACGTGATGTCGGCGCTGTTGCCCTCCTCGCCTCTCCAGTAGGCGATCACCTCGTCGTTGAGGTCCAGCTTCCAGTCCGGGTTCTCGTCGGCCACCTCGGAGGTGAAGTCCGCGCTCGCCGCGAACTCGCTGGGACCACCCGAGCCTTCCCGAAAGGCGACATAGCCGAAGATCTCGTAGCCCCCGGCGGTACGGGTCACTCCGGGTACATAGGTGCGGCCGGCATAGGTGCGGTCCGGGAACCAGGCTATTTCTTCAAAGTCGCCGAGCTCCGCGCCCTCGGTGTCGATCTGCTCGCAGGCGCTCCGAAAGTGCTCGGCAAGCGTGTTCGCCCACCGGCCGTAGGGAAGCGTCTCCTGTGGCGGCTCTGCGGCGAAGCTGATCACGAACCGGTCCGTGGGCGGCATCGGCGGCGTAGCCTACCTGCGAGGTTCCCGGCGCTGCCCCGGCTTACCTCAGAGGACCCCGCCAGCTCAGAACGCGCCGCGGCCGCGGAGGACTGCGGGGATTGTCTTGAGCAGGATGGAGAGATCGAGAAAAACGGACCAGCGCTCCAAATACAAAAAGTCGAGCCGCACCAGGTCGTCGAAATCGAGCTCGGCACGGCCCGAGACCTGCCACAGCCCGGTGATGCCGGGAAGCACCAGGTAGCGCTTCTTGTGCCACTCCTCGAGGTGCTCGAAGTCGCGCATCGGTAGCGGCCGCGGACCGACCAGCGACATCTCGCTGCGGATCACGTTGACGAGCTGTGGAAGCTCGTCGAGCGAGTAGCGGCGCAAAAACCGGCCGACGGCAGTCAGCCTGGGGTCACGCCGGATCTTGAACAGTGCGCCCGATTGCTCGTTCAGTGGCTCGAGGTCGTCTTGCAGCTGATCGGCGCGCTCACGCATCGTGCGGAACTTGAAGCAGTGAAAGGGCTTGCCGCCGATTCCCGGGCGGATCGAGCGGTAGATGATCGGCCCGCGCGAGGAGAGCTTGACGGCGATCGCGATCACCAGCAGCACCGGTGCCAGCACGATCAGGCCGACGGTCGCCACGATCAGGTCGAACGCGCGCTTCAGCGCGTAGTCGATCCCCTCGAATACGAGTGGCCGGAGCGTGAATAGCGGCACGGTCTGGCCGGGCACGAACTCCGCTCTTTCGAGCAGGATCTCCATGGTCGACGGCGCCACCTGCACGGTCACGCCACGGTGGTGGCAGAGGTCGACGAGCTCGACGGCCTGTTCCTGCGGAAAGTCGGGGTCGGCGATGATCACCTCCTGAACGCGCTCTTGGGCGAGCACATCCCGGAGGTCCTCGAGTCCCCCCAGGGAGCGCAAACCGTTCTCGGGCCGAGGCGTGAGGGAGAGGTAACCCACGACATCAAACTGCGTTCCGGATTCTCCGGAGAGCGCCTGGGCCACAGCGTCGATGTGCTTTCCGGTCCCGACCAGCAGCGCCCGCCGTGTGTAGCCGGCCCGCTCCAACAACCAGCCGGTCACGTGGGTATGCAGGTACCGGAGGCCAGTGATGTAGACGGTTCCGAAGAACAGCGATCCATAGAAGGTGTAGTAGCTCGAGTAGTGCTCGCGGTTCGCCAGCGCGAACACGAGCGCGATCACCGTGGCCTGGAACAGGGCGGAGACGATGCCGGCCAGCCCTGGCCGCCTCGTCCGCTCGGCGTATAGATCGACGCGCGCGAACATCAGCACGGTCACCAGATAGGCGAACGCAACCCAGTGTCTGGACTCCGTCCAAGCGGCGGAGAAGCTGGCGTGGCCGCGAAACGCCACCTTGAGCTCGAGCGCCGTGAACAGGGCCGCGAAGACGCCGATGAAGTCGAGCACCAGCAGCGAGACCACGCGCGAGAGTCGCCGCACGGTCTCGACTCGGAGCACGAACGAAAGCAGGGGGGGCCGCTTGCGCCGCATATCGCGCTCGCCCGGCAGGAGTGTCACCGAACCGGTGACGGTTCCGTTTTGCCCGGTCCGAGTAGCTTCTCGTTGTTCGATGCTCACGTAGCTCTCAGCCCTCTCACTCCCCGTGATAGCCCTAACGGTAACTCGCGAGCGAAGTTCCGGGGAAGCGGCCGCGGATTGCTCGCGATCAACCAGCGGCGGTGCTCAACTAGTGGGCGGGGTGGCGGCATCAGCGTGCCGCGCCCACCAGTGCTTCCTCTCCGGCCTGCTCGATTGTGCGGCGAAGTCCCTCCCGCAGGTCCACCGTTGGCTCCCAGCCCAGGATCGCGCGAGCCAAGCTGATGTCCGGCTGGCGGACCTGGGGATCGTCGGTAGGTAGCGCCTCGAAGACGATCTCCGAGCTTGAGCCGGTCACCTCTACCACGGTTTCCGCAAGCTCGAGCAGCGTGAACTCGTTGGGATTGCCGATGTTGACCGGCAGGTGGTAGCCCGACTCCGCGAGCGCGATCAGCCCGCGGATCTCGTCGTCGACGTAGCAGAACGAGCGTGTCTGGGAGCCGTCGCCGAAGACCGTGATTGGCCGGTCCTGCAGGGCTTGGCGCAGGAAGGTTGGGATCGCCCGGCCATCGTGAGGGCGCATTTTCGGCCCGAATGTGTTGAAGATCCTCACGATCGCGGTGTCCACGCCCTGCTGGCGGTGATAGGCCATGGTCAGCGCCTCGGCGTAGCGCTTGGCCTCGTCGTAGACGCCGCGGGGGCCGATCGGGTTGACGTGTCCCCAATAGGTCTCCGGCTGGGGATGGACTTGGGGATCGCCGTAGACCTCGCTGGTCGACGCGAGCAGGAACCGGCCTCGGTGCTTCTTGGCCAAGCCAAGCGTGTGATGGGTCCCGTAGGAGCCGACCTTCAGCGTGTGGAGCGGAAGACGGAGGTAGTCGATGGGCGACGCGGGCGAGGCCAGGTGATAGACGAAGTCGACCGGCTCCTCGACGAAATAGGGCTCGATGATGTCGAGGTTCAGATGGAGGAACCGCTCGCTGCGGATGTGCTCGATGTTCGCCAGCGACCCGGTCTCCAGGTTGTCGACGCAGATCACGCGGTGGCCCCGGGCCAGGAGCTCATCGCACAGGTGCGAACCGAGAAACCCGGCGCCGCCGGTCACAAGGCAGGTGGCCATGGGCCCGCAATCTACACAGGGGTTCCGCCTGAACGCTCACCGCCTGGCGCTGCAAACACGCTCACTCTGTCGAGATATGCGACGCTGCCCGGCAACCACCAAAAGGAGCCGCAATGGCAGCCGCTCGATTCGTGGAGCGCCTCAATGAGCAGATCGCCAGCGAGTTCGCCGCCCAGCAGCAGTACATAGCCAACGCCGTCTACTACGACGGCCAGACGCTGCCCAGGCTCGCGACATTCTTCTACGCCCAGGCGGTCGAGGAACGCAATCACGCGATGATGATGGTCCAGTACCTGCTGGACTCGGACGGCCGCGTCGCCATCCCGGGCGTCGCGGCGCCGGAGACAGAGTTCGCCGACATCGTCGCGCCGGTGGCGTTGGCGCTGGACCAGGAGCGTCGTGTCTCCGAGCAGATCGCCGATCTGGCGGCAGTGGCTCGCGAGGAGAACGACTTCCTCTCAGAGCAGTTCACGCAGTGGTTCCTCAAGGAGCAGGTCGAAGAGGTAGCCACCATGTCCTCTCTGCTATCCGTTGT
>VAWT01000357.1 GCA_005883415.1 Actinomycetota bacterium
TGCCTGGCTCGCATTCATTGTCATGCTCCACGTCGGCAGCGCGGTCGGGCTGCTCATCTATTTCTGGAGGGACTGGGTGGCGATCGTCAAGGCGTTCTTCGCCACGCTCGGCAAGCGCAAAGTGGAGACATCGACCGAGCGGCTCGCGTGGCGCTCGGAAGTGCGCAGCCTCGCCCGCCGCGAGGGCGCAAAACGCGACGGCGGGCGCGTCCTCGAAACGCTCGAGTACCGTGAGGCAGCAGGTCTCGGCGTCGCGCAGTCGGCCGGACTGATCGCCGGCATAAGCCGTGACGGGATGGTGATGGCCGCCGGCCTGGCGCGCGGCCTCGACAACGCCGATGCCGCCAGGATCAGCTTCCTGATGGCTACCCCCATCATCCTCGCGGCCGGCCTCTACAAGCTTCCCGACCTCACCGGACCCAACGGAAACGGCGTCAGGGGATACGCGCTGCTGGCTGCCGTCGCGGCCGCGGTCACGGCCGTGATCACCGTCCACTTCCTGTCGCGCTACTTCAAGCGCGGCAATCTGATCCCGTTCGCTATCTACTGCGTGGCGTTCGGGACGGCGATGGTCATCTACAACGCCTAGCCCCGGCGCTCCGGTCGGCTCACCCGCCGAACCGAACCTTCCCGTTAGACCGCGCCCGCTCCTGCGCCTTGTCGACCATGTCCAGGCGCTTCATCGCCGCCCGGAACAGGCGGGTGACCAGTCGCAGGCGGGCGTTCTCGGATCGGAGATCAAGCAGCCCCTGCTTGGCATCGAGGCCGAAGTCCACGGTCGCGGCCATGGCGTACGCACCCATCTCGGCCAGCTCGTCCTCGTCTGGATCGCGGTCGGTGGCGCGCTTGACGAGCTCCGCGTAAGCCTCATGGGCACCGTCGGCGACCTTTTGGTCGACGCCCTCGCTGCGGTCGTCGACGAACTCGATCACCCCCGCCGGATACGGCATGTGCGACTGACGCTCGAGCACCCGGAACGGTCGCGTGCCGCGCACGAGGATGTTCATCCTGCCGTCCTCCGTGCGGTCCAGCACCTGCTCGATCCGGGCCGCGCATCCCACCGGGCGCAGTCCGTCATCCGACAGCCAGACGATCCCAAATTCCGTCTCGGACTCGAGGCAGTCGTTGATCATGGTCTTGTAGCGCTCCTCGAAGATGTGAAGCGGGACCAGCTCACTGGGAAGCGTCACGATCCCGAGCGGGAAGAGAGGAAACTCGCGCTCTGGCATCCAGCAAAGTCTATGAGCTGGCAGCCGCACCACGGCCCGCGCGGTCGTGGCGTCGCTACGGCTTGCGCGCGGTCAGCAGCAGGTTGTAGAAGATGGCCGGTGGCAGCCGAGGTTCGAGCACACGCTGATCGAGCCGCTGGAGCAGGAGGTAACCGTGGTATGCGTACTGGCGCCAGAGCATCGGTACGCCGGTGGGATCGGCGGTGGCCTCGAGCGCCCGGTTGAACCAGCCGAATAGGTTGGCAACGAGCTCCTCGCCACCGACGCGGACGTCGATGAATCCAGCGCGCCGGGCGTACGCCGCCAAGCTGCCGGGTGAGAACGCGTGGATGTCGACGCATGCTTCGAGCGCCTCGTCGGCGCGGTCCTTACCATCGCCGCTTTGGCCCGTTGCTCGCCTTGCCCTGAGCAGCGCTCGCCATGTAGGCGCCAGGACGTTCGCTCCCCGCTTGGGTACCGACGCCAGGCGATCTCCGATCCTCGAGGGCTCGCCGGCGAAGGCGATCCGCCCGCCGGGCCGTAGCACGCGGTGCAGCTCGGCGAACGCCCTGGCAAGGTCCGGAAGGTGGTGGAGCACTGCGTGGCCGAGCACCAGGTCGAAGCTGTGCCCCCCGAAAGGCAACGATTCGGCGTCCGCCCGGGCGGCCCTGACGTCGAGCCCGAGGCGGTTGGCGTTTTCGGCCAGCGTCGCCACCATCCCCGGCGAGATGTCAGTGCAGGTCGCCTCGCGCACGATGCCCGCCTGGAGCAGGTTCAGGCTGAAGTAGCCGGTTCCGGCTCCAATCTCCAGCGATCGTCCGAAACCGCGGTGAAGCTCGGGCCCCAGCAGCTTGCGCAGCTTGCCTACCACCTGAGCCTGGCCAACCGCTCCGAAGTCAATCCCCCACTTGGAGTCGTAGCTGGCGGCCGCCACGTCGTGGTAGCGAGTGTTGACATCACGGATCTCATCCGCGCTGCGTAACGCCTCCATGGCGCGGCTGACTCTACCCTCTCGGACCGCACCAATGAACGTGTACGTTCAGACGAATCAGCCGCCTGGGGTCCCGCCGCTCACGCTGACCGGCGAACGGACCTTGCCGGACATTCCAGCCGAGAACTACTGGTACCGGCGACACCTGGCCG
>VAWT01000358.1 GCA_005883415.1 Actinomycetota bacterium
AGCGCGTCTCGAAGCAGACCGACGCGATCGTCGTGGCCGTGTCCGAGCGCCGCGAGGTCGTGTCCGTGTACCTCGATGGGACGAAGTACATCCTCGAGGACATCCCGGTCGTGCTCGCCAAGGCCAATCAGGCGCTGGCGACGCTCGACAAGTACCGCAGCCGTCTGGACCAGGTCTCGACCCGCCTGACGGCGCTCGAGTTCGAGGGGGGCGCGACGCTGCACGACGTCCTCACCGTCCTGCAGCGCGCCGAGCTGGTGACGCGGATGGCGGTCGAGATCGAGCGGTTCATCGTCGAGCTCGGGACCGAGGGGCGGTTGATCGAGATGCAGCTCGACGAGACGATGGTCGGCGTCTCTGCCGACAAGGCGGCCCTCGTCCACGACTATCTGATCGACGACTCCGACCACGGGTTCGCGATCGCGATCGACCAGCTCGTCCGGCTTCTCCACGCCGACCTGCTGGACTTCGGCCTGCTGGCCGAGTTGCTGGGGTACGACCGCAAGCTCAACACGCTCGACTACCCGGTGTCGCCACGCGGGTTCCGGATCCTCGGGCGAATCCCGAGGCTTCCGAAGCTCGTGGTCCAGCGGATCGTGGACGAGTTCGGAGGACTGGAGGAGCTGCTGGCGGCGACCGACGGTGAGCTTGAGACCGTCGACGGCGTCGGCGAGATCCGGGCGAAGGACATCCGCGAGGGCCTTCGCCGGCAACAGGAGATCAACCTCGTGGATCGCTATTTGCAGACTTAGTCGCAAACCGAGCGCGGGCAGCACCGTTCGCGCCGGCTGAAAAGAGGAGGACACCATCACAGAGTCAACGGAACAGCACATGGGCGACCTCGAGCCCGAGCTTCCGCCAAACATCGAGTTCGAGGTCGGCGACAGTGTGGTGTATCCGCACCACGGTGCCGGCAAGGTGATCCGCAAGGAGAAGAAGGAAGTCCTTGGTGAGCGCCGAGAGTACCTGACGATCAAGATCCTGCACAACGACATGACAGTGATGGTCCCGACGGAGAACGCCGCGATCGCCGGCCTTCGCCGGGTGATCGATGAGAAGACCGTGAAGAAGGTCCAAGCGGTGCTGCAGGACGAGTGCTCCGAGATGCCCAAGAACTGGAACCGCCGGTTCAAGCACAACCGCGACAAGATCAAGACCGGGGACATCTACGAGCTCGCGGAAGTCGTGCGCAACCTGGCGGTGCGCGAGTCGGAGAAGGGGCTTTCCACGGGCGAGAAGCAGATGTTCACGCGCGCGAAGAAGATCCTCTGCTCCGAGCTGATGTACGCACTGGGGCTGGACGAGGACGAGGTCGAGGAGCACATCTACGGGCTCCTCTCAATCTCCTCAAACGGCAACGGCAGCCGCAAGGTGGCCGTCGCGGCAAAGTAGGCCGCGCCATCGGGATGGCGGTCGCGTTGATCGTGGCCGCAGGACGCGGCGAGCGCCTTGGGACCGGCCGGCCCAAGGCGCTCGTCTCGCTTGCCGGCCGGCCGATGCTGGAGTGGAGCGTGGAGGCGCTGCGTGCCGTGGACGCGGTCGAGCGAATCGTGGTCGCGTTGCCCCCCGGCGAGCTCGCCGCGGCGCCGGAGGGGACGGTCGCGGTCGCCGGCGGCGAGGCGCGCTCGCATTCCGTCCGGGAGGCACTGTGGGCCGCGGGCGGCGGTGACCCTGTGATCGTCCACGACGCGGCCCGCCCGCTTTCGCGCCCGGACCTGTTCTCGCGGGCGCTCCAGGAGCTCGAGACTTCGGGAGCCGATGCGGTGATCGCCGCCGCGCGCGTGTCGGACACGATCAAGGAGGTCGGTGGCGACGGCCTGACGGTGTCACGGACGCTGGACCGCGCGCGGCTGTGGGCGGTGCAGACCCCGCAGGTGTTCCGGCGGGTGGCGCTCGAGCGGGTCCTCGGCGGCGCCGGCGACGAGCTGCTCGCGGCGGCCACCGACGATGCCTGGCTGATCGAGCGGGAAGGAGGCGTCGTCCGGGTGATCGAGGCGGGCGCGGAAAACCTCAAGGTGACCACCCCGGCGGACATGGCGATCGCCGAGCGGCTGCTGGCCTCGAGGGCGCGCCTCGATTAGATTTCGTCGCGTCACCGACGCAGGGAGGACTGACATGGCCTCGACGACTACCGGCATCGGCTACGACTGCCACCGGTTCGCCGAAGGGCGCCGGCTGGTCCTCGGCGGCGTCGAGATCGAGCACGATCGGGGCCTGGCCGGGTATTCGGACGCCGACATCCTGACGCACGCCGTGCGACCGTGGTGCTCGAGCGCCCTGCGGTCGCGCCGCACCGCGACCGGATCCGAGCCGCGCTGGCGGACGTGCTGGGTATAGGACCCGGGCATGTCAACGTGAAAGCGACCCGAGGAGAGGGCATGGGCTTCGTGGGACGCGAGGAGGGGGCCGCGGCGCTGGCGATCGCTACGGTCACCGCATGAACCGGGTCCACAACCTGATCTGCTCGTCGGGCTGGTGGCGCAGGCGCGTGGAGCGAAAGCTCGTGCCGTGGGGGCTGGGCACGGCCGAGCTGGGGGACCGGGTACTGGAGATCGGCCCCGGCTTCGGCGCTACGACGCGAGTGCTCGCCGATCGCCTGGGCCGCCTTGACGTGCTCGAGCTCGAGCCCCGGTACTGCGAGAAGCTGCGCACCGAGCTCGGGGAGCGCGTCACCGTTACGCAGGGCGACGCCACCCGGATGCCGTATCCGGACGCCAGCTTCT
>VAWT01000359.1 GCA_005883415.1 Actinomycetota bacterium
CGACGCCCTGATGCAGCGCGCGCGTGGCTTGCTCAGTTCAGAAGGCCACGAGCTCTCGCAGGCGACGCTGGACAGGGTCGCCGACACGCTCCACGCCGCTGCCGTCGACGAAGAGGTCCGGTCGCAGGTGAAGGAGGGCTGCCTACAGAAGGAGCTACGCCACGCTGGCCTCGGGGGTGCCGGCGCCGGTCTCGGCTCGGTGGCCACCGGGCGGCGCAAAGGAGCAAGATCCGCCGCACGGACGGCGGAAAGGGCCGCCAAGTCCGGCGCCGGACGATGAGCTCGGGGCCGCCCGGCGCGAGGCCAAAGTGGCCGAGCGCGCTCACAGTCGGGCACAGCAGGCCATCGACCGCATCTAGGCACGGCTCAGCGAGAAGCCGTCGGCCGCTTCCAGCGACCTGTCGATTTCGCCGCTTCCCGTTTGTCTTATACGCGACCATCCAGACAAGGAGGTAGCGAATGAAGTACATGCTCCTAATCCACCAGGGCGACACGCCGTTGCCGGGCACGCCGGAGTGGGATCGGCTGCCGGAATCCGAGCAACAGGCCGTCTACGCCGACTATGGCGCCATCAATCAGACACCTGGAGCGACCCCAGGGGTGCGGATGCAGGGACCAGAGGCGGCGACGACCGTGCGGGTCCAGGATGGAAAGACGCTCACCACAGACGGGCCGTTCGTCGAGATGAAGGAAGCGCTGGGCGGCTACATGTTCTACGAAGCGGACGACCTCGATGCCGCGATCGAGCTGGCAGCGCGCATTCCGGCGGCACGGATGGGTGGCGCAATCGAGGTGCGCCCGATCGTGGAGGCGTGACGATCCTCGAGCAGGCATTCCGGGACCATTGGGGCCGCGTCCTCGCCGCGCTGATCGGCTTCCTCGGCGACTTCGATCTCGCCGAGGAAGCCGCGCAGGAGGCGTTCGCGATCGCCGTCGAGCGCTGGCCGCGAGAGGGTTCCCCAGACAACCCCGCGGGGTGGCTGCTGGTCACGGCGCGAAACCGCGCGATCAACCGCATCCGCCGCGAACGGACGCTGGACGAGAAGAAGCGCCTGCTCGAGGGGTCAGCCAAGGTCGAGCAAGCGCTGGCCAGCGGCGGCGACGCCCCAATGGAAGACATGACGATGGATGACGCGACTTTCAAGGACGAGCGGCTGGAGTTGGTCTTCACCTGCTGCCATCCCGCGCTATCGATCGACGCCCAGGTGGCCCTGACTCTCCGAACGCTCGGCGGCCTGAGCACGCCCGAGATCGCGCGCGCGTTCCTGGTCGGCGAGGCCACGATGGCCCAGCGCCTGGTGCGGGCCAAGCGGAAGATCAAAGATGCCGGCATCCCGTTCCGGATCCCGGCGGATCACCTCCTGCCCGATCGCCTCGAGGCCGTGCTGGCGGTCGTCTACCTGATCTTCAACGAGGGCTACGGCGGGCGCGGCGAGCTGGCCACCGAGGCCTTGCGCCTCGGTCAGGCGATGGCAGAGCTGATGCCGGACGAGCCCGACGTTCAGGGCCTGCTGGCGCTGATATTGCTGCTCGACGCCCGCAGGGCGGCACGGTTTCAGAACGGAGAGCTGGTTCTGCTGGAAGACCAGGACCGCTCGTTGTACGACGCAGACCAGATCGAGGCGGGACGAGCGGTGCTTGAGCGCGCGCTGGCGCTCCGCGGCCGCGGCCCCTACGTCCTACAGGCGGCGATTGCCTCGCTGCACGCCGACGAGCCCCGCGACTGGAAACAGATCGCCGCTCTGTACGGCGAGCTGGCGCGGGTGACCGGCTCTCCGGTCGTGGAGCTCAACCGGGCGATCGCACTGGCCGAAGACCAGGGCGCCGAGGTGGGCCTCGAGCTCGTCGACCGCCTCGAGCTCGATGACTTCCGCTACTTGCACTCAACCCGTGCCGATCTGCTGCGGCGGCTGGGGCGAACCGCCGAGGCGCGCGATGCCTATCTGCGCGCGCTCGAGCTCGTGCACGACGGCGCAGAGCGGCGGCTGCTGGAGCGGCGGCTCGCCGAGCTCGCGGCGTGACCGGCGCGGTCGAGGTTCGGATTCCGTTCCGCGCACCGCTCGACGCCGCCAGCCTGCTCGCGTTCTTCGCTGCCCGCGCGGTGCCAGGAGTCGAGAACGTGCAAGCCGGCACCTACCGGCGCAGCCTCCGGCTGCCAAAGGGAGCCGGAGTGGTCGAGCTAATGCCCACCGCCACGCACGTGGACGCCCGCCTCTGGCTGGACGACAATGGCGATCTCCCCGAGGCCACCCGGCGCTCACGATCGATGCTCGACCTGGACCGCGATCCGCGTCCGGTCCTGGCCGCGCTCGGCGCAGACGACCTGATCGGGCCGCTTATTCGAGCCGCGCCCGGACTGCGGGTGCCGGGAACCCCGGATCCGCACGAGCTGGCGATCAGGGCCGTCATCGGCCAGCAGATATCGGTCGCGGGGGCGGCGACGCTCGCCGGTCGCCTGGTGGCGGACTATGGCGAGCGGATGGCGCGGCCAGTCGGGTCGGTGACCCAACTGTTCCCATCGGCCAGTGCGCTGGCCGAGACGGATCCGGGTCAGCTGGGGATGCCCGGCGCGAGGGGACGAGCCCTGCAATCCCTGGCCGCAGCGCTGGCGAGCGGCGAGCTGCGACTGGACGACGGCGTGGAGCCGGATCGCGCTCGCGAGCAGCTGCTGGCGCAGCCGGGGATCGGGCCCTGGACCACGGAGTACGTCGCAATGCGCGCGCTGTGCGATCCCGATGCGTTCCTACCTGCCGACCTCGGCATCCGGCGCGCGCTGACGCAGCTGGGCCAGGACGGCAGCCCTGCCGCGGCCGCCCGGCTGGCCGAGCGCTGGCGGCCATACCGCGCATACGCGTTTCAGCACCTGTTGGCGGCTACGATCTCCGCGTGACTGCGCCAGTCGTGGTGATCCTCGCCGCCGGTGAGGGCACGCGGATGCGATCCGCGACGCCGAAGATGCTTCATCCCCTATGCGGGCGGCCGATGGTCGCCTGGACCGTCGCCGCGGCGCGCGACGGAGGCGCCGAGAAGATCGTCGTGGTCGACGGGCCCGGGCGCCCCCTCGAGTCGTCGCTTGATGGCAGCGCGACGATCGCGGTCCAGGAAGAGCCCCGCGGAACCGCCGACGCGGTCAGGGCCGCCTCGGATCACCTGGGTCGCGAGGGCACGGTGATCGTGCTGAATG
>VAWT01000360.1 GCA_005883415.1 Actinomycetota bacterium
GTTATGTCGGGGAGTCGGAGACGACTGTCTGGGTCGAGACGGATGGTGCCTGTGAGGTAGAGGTGCTGGGGTGGCGTGCGCGCTCGTTCCGAATCGGGGGCCATCATTACGCGATCGTCGTGATCAAGGGGCTCGAGCCGGGCTCGGTCACGGAGTACGAGGTGGCGTTGGATGGCGAGCAGTGCTGGCCCGAGCCCGGCTCACCCGTTTCACCCGAGCCGACGGCGATGACTTTGACGACCACGACCTGCACGACGATTGGAACACCTCCGAGGCGTGGATCCCGCGAGACCTGGCCGATCATGGCGTCGCTGCGTTGTGCGAGAGAGGTCCACGGCATCGAGCAGATCACCTCCTCCTCCTCCTCCTCCTCCTCCCGGACCCCGACGGTGCAGGCTTTCTTGAGCTGTTTCCAACCTGCCCACGACGCGCTCCTCGCCCGTGAGGCGCATCGGGCGTCGAAACGACCACGCACACAGCGATCCTTTGTGGTGCCTTTTCGACAAGAAAGCGCGCAGGTGTATGCGCGACAGGCCGGCATCCGGCGTCGCTGCTTGGGGACGTCATGCCATTGGGGTGATGCGCGGTTCGGCTCCGACGCGAACCATCGGCGGATGCGATACCGCCACCGACCCCCTCGAACGAAGGCCAAGTGACCGCTCGGAGGTTGTGGTCGGCAGCGGCGCTGCTGCTCGTACTCGCCGCACTTGGGCTGGCCGTCGCCGCTGCCATTGCACGGTTTCCCGACGGGTTGTCTGTGCTGGCATGTTTGGTAGCGGCGGTTTGCGCCACCTGGTATGGCCTCCGCCGCCGCGGCGCGCCCCGAACGGTCGGGATCGGAGCCGCGTCGCTCCTCCTCGCCGGCGCGGTTGTGCTGGTGGTCGTCGAGCGCCGCGTGCTTGAGAACGTGACAACCCGGCGTCCGGGGGAGGGAAGGCCGAGCGCTTTCATCTGGAGGAGGAAGCCCGTCGACGCGGAATCGAGCCCATCCAGCTGCGCCGGGGCGAAGATCTGGAGCAGCTCGTCCGTGACGCTGTCGTCGACGGCGCAGATGCACTGGCGATGGCTGGAGGAGACGGCTCACAGGCAATCGTGGCGATGGTCGCCGCCGAGCTGGACCTCCCATACGCGTGCATTCCCGCCGGGACGCGAAACCACTTCGCGCTGGACCTCGGGGTCGATCGCAACGACGTGGTCGGCGCCTTGGACGCCTTCGTGGATGGTGGCGAAAGGCGCGTCGACCTCGCCGAGGTGAATGGTCGGGTGTTCGTGAACAACGTGTCGCTCGGACTTTACGCGGACGCGGTTCAGCGCCCCGGATACCGCGAGGCCAAGCTACACACACTGCTCGACACCGTTCCGGACGTGCTGGGTCCCGATGCTGGAACGCCGGACTTGAGCTGGGGAAGTGAAACGGCCTCAGGGTCAGCGGTGGCGATCCTCGTCTCCAACAACCCTTACCGGCTGGGCCGAGCGCTTGGATCGGGGACGCGCCCGAAGCTCGATCGGGGCCTGCTCGGCATCACGGTGCTCGCACCGATAACTACCGGCAGGACCTGGTCACCGCGCGGGAAGCTCGCGATGCGCCAATGGACCGCTCCCGCGTTCGAGATCGAGTCGCGCGCAGCCGTGGCAGCCGGAATCGACGGAGAAGCGACGCGCCTCGAGCCGCCACTGCGCTTCAGAATCCGTCCGGAGACGCTGAGGGTGAGGGTGGCGCCGAACCATCCGGGAGCCTCCCCGTCGGCACTGGAGCCCGACAAACCATGGCAGATCATTCCGGCTCTGGTGAACGTCGCACTCCATGGGCATCCGTCGCAGCTCGCGAAGACTGCTTGAGCGACGGGGAGCCTCGCGGCAAGGGTCATCGCTAGCCAGATCCACGACCAGCATCGCGACAGCGGCTATCGCCAACTCCCATTTCACGCCGTCAGCATTGCGCCCGCGATGGGTCACCCGGCATCGTCTCGATGAGGTGAGGCCGGTGGCTGTCACCGAGTTCAGATGATCACGGTCACGGTGCTGTGTTGCTTGCGGCTTCCCTTAGTCAGGCCGCGCTTTCGGCTGCGTGGCAGAAGGCACCGCACCCTCAGGGGCCGAGGCGAGAGGATTGGCGGGGAGGAGGAGCGAGATCCCCACACCGGCGAGGGCGACCGCGGCAAGCACGATCATCGCGGCGACGTACGTTCCGTTTCCGGACACGAGGTTGGATACCAGGATCGTGCCTGCGATCGCGGTGCCGATCGACGAGCCCAGGTTGGAGGCGCTGCGCGACAACCCCGAGATTTCGCCCTGTTCCTCCTCCGGGAAGGCCGATTGCACGAGGTTGACCGACGGGGTAAGCATCCCGCCGACGCCGAGGCCGATAAGGAGCAACCCGGGCGCGAACGCCCACGCGCTCGACGAGGACGTCTTGACCAGGCCGAGGAGGAGCCCGATCCCCGCGACGGTCACCCCGAACCCGGTCGCTATCAACGTCTTCTGCAGATACTTCTTGGCCCATCGCTGGGCAGCCAGCGACGAGGCCAGGATGCCGACGGTCGCCGCGGTGAAGATCACGCCCGTCTTGATCGCGCTGTAGTGGCGCTCGGTCTGCAGGAAGACTGAAACGACGAACGACGTGCCGATCAAAAGCAGCCACTGGAGATTCTGGGTCGCGAGCCCGAGATTGGACGTCCGATTCTTGAATAGATCGGTGGAGAGCAGTGGTTCCCTGTCCGTTCGCTCTCGCCAACGGATGTAGAAGAAAAAGCCAGCCAGCAGCGCGACTCCGATCGCCAGGGAGATGATCAGCAGCGTGTTGTTGTTGCCCGCCTGCAGGATCCCGAAAACCAGGAAGAACATGCCGACCGCCGACAGGATCGCTCCCACGACGTCGAACGGACGGTCAGGTTCGGGCGCGACCGGATCTACGACTCGGCGGCCGAGCAGGACGATCGTGGCGACGATCAGGGCTTGGAAGACGAACGCGCCGCGCCAGCTGATGCCCGAGGTGATGGCCCCCCCGATCAACGGTCCGGCCGCGGCGCCGATCCCTCCCATCCCGCTGATCACACCGAACGCCTTGGCCCGCGATTGAAGGGAGGTGAACGCCATTGTCGTCAGGATGTAGACGGGCGGGATCAGGAACGCCGTGCCTACGCCTTGGAACACGGAGTAGCCGAGGATCAGCACCCCGAGGTTGGGCGCCACCGCGCTCAACACGGCGCCGATTCCGTACAGCGACAGGCCCCCGATGAAGCACCGCTTCCGACCCCAGCGGTCGGTCAGCTTGCTGCACGGGATCATCAGCACCGCCATGATCAGCAAGAACAACGTGATCGTCGTCTGAACACCTTTGACGTCCGTATGCAGGTCGCGACTGATGTCGTTGATCATCACGTTCATGTTCGAACCCGCGAAGCTGCAGATGAACTGAGCCAGCGCAAGCGGAGCGATGAACGCACGCGGCGAGCGGACCCAGCTCGCCGCCGCCAGCCCTGGGGATGAGGATTTCGCGCTCACAAAGCCTTGGGTCCCGTGGACAACTCCGCACAGGAGACAGCGGTTAGCTCGCAGATGACCGTAGTTTGACCGAAGCCCGCAGCATCACCGAAGCGGACGAGAAGCTCGCGCAGGCGCAGCGTCCGACCGGGGCGCGGTTTGGAGCGTTCTGGTCGACAAAGCTGGCCGAGTTCACCCTGGCCCTCTTCTGTCATCATCGCAGAGCTGACGATTCTGC
>VAWT01000033.1 GCA_005883415.1 Actinomycetota bacterium
GACCGTCGACCGAAGGGTCTCTTTGAAAGAGACGACTCCCTCTAACCGCAGAGCTTCCGTGCCTACGACGACTCATAGTAGTTACTTATGGAGACGCTACGACGATTCGTAGTAGACTACCTACGTGGGCGGCAGCAGCACCATCCTCCTCACCGGCGCCACGGGCTACGTAGGCGGCCGGCTCCTGCACCGGCTCGAAGCAGCAGAAGCGCCCCGGGTGCGGTGCCTGACGCGACGCCCAGAGCTCCTTGCCGACCGTGCTGCGACCCAGACAGAGATCGTTGCCGGCGACGTCCTTGACCCCGGCTCGCTCGCCCCCGCGATGCACGGCGTCCACACCGCGTACTACCTAATCCATTCAATGGACGCCTCTGGCGACTTCGAAGCGCTCGACCGCGAAGGCGCCAAGAACTTCGCGGAGGCAGCGCGTGCGGCGGCCGTTCGCCGAATCGTCTACCTCGGAGGCCTCGGAGCGGGCGATGGCTTGTCGCCGCACCTGGCCAGCCGTCAGGAGGTGGGCCAGATCCTCCGTTCTACGGGCGTGCCGACGATCGAGTTCCGGGCCTCGATCGTGATCGGGTCCGGAAGCGCGTCCTACGAGATCGTGCGGGCTCTGGTCGAGACTCTCCCCGTCATGGTTACGCCGCGCTGGGTCGAGACCGCCGCCCAGCCGATCGCGATCGAAGACTTGATCGAGTACCTGCTGGCAGCGCTCGATCTGCACGACGCGAGTGACTCGGTCTTCGAGATCGGCGGTGCGGGCCGCGTCACGTACGCCGAGATCATGCACGAGTACGCTCGCCAACGAGGCCTACGTCGGCGACTCATCCGCTCGCCGCTGCTCAGCCCAAGGGCGTCACGCTTCTTTCTCGGACTGGTCACGCCGGTCTACGGACAGATCGCTGGCGCCATGGTGGACAGCCTTCGCAATGAGACCGTGGTCAACAGCAGTGCCGCGGGCGAGTCATTCGCCCTCCGGCCCCGCGGTCTGACCGACTCGATCGCCCGAGCGCTCGTGAACGAGGACCGAGAATTCGCCGCGACGCGGTGGTCCGACGCGCTCCCGCCCGCGACGCCTCGGCGGTGGAGT
Source organism: Actinomycetota bacterium (assembly GCA_005883415.1). Classification (GTDB taxonomy): domain Bacteria; phylum Actinomycetota; class Thermoleophilia; order Solirubrobacterales; family Solirubrobacteraceae; genus Palsa-465. The sequence continues at coordinate 1,091 of VAWT01000033.1, forward strand.
GGGATCCCCTTCGGCCGGCGGCTGGTGTCTTCCCGCGCGATTAGAGTCAACCGACGACCTCCGTACGCCTTTGACCCGATACGTCGGATTGGCGGGCAGACCGGCTGGTACGCCGCTGACTGGTTTTGGCGGGCGCGAGGACTGCTTGACACATTGAGGGGCGGCGTCGGGCTACGGCGCGGCCGACGGGACCCGGTCGACCTACGCGTCGGCGACACCGTGGACTTCTGGCGCGTTGAGCGGCTTGAGGCCGGCAGGCTGTTGCGCTTGGCCGCCGAGATGAAGATCCCGGGGCGACTGTGGTTGCAGTTCGAAGTCGATCCCGACGGCAACGGTGGTACTTACATTCGCCAGACGACCGTGTTCGATCCTGCGGGGTACGTTGGACTGGCCTACTGGTATGTCTTCAGCCCCGTCCATCAACTTGTCTTCGGACGTATGCTCCGCGCCATTTCGCAAGAGATCTGATGCTTCTTCTACCGCCGCGTCGCGCCCTCGCGGACCGGCTGGGCGAGCCCTATGAGGTTGCCCTCGCTGTCGTAGAAGAACGTGCCGACCTCCCCGGTGCCTTTGCTCGGGTAGTTATCGGGGGCGGCGATGGTGTCGTCGCTGGCCTCGAAGCCGGACATTTCGAAGCGCTCAAAGGTCACACCCCGGGCTCGCAGATCGACCAGGGTCGCCTCGAGGTCCTCGACCTCGAATGCCATCTGAGTAGATGCGCCCGACGGCGCCCCCGCAGAGCTAAAGAGATGGAACTCGCTCGGCCCGCATACGTAGCGTAGGCCGCCGGTGCGCTCCTCGACCGGCTCGAGCCCAAGCATGTCGCGGTAGAAGGCGCGCGCCCGCTCGAGGTCCTGAGCGGGGAGCTTGGTGACGGCATGGGAATTGCTGAGCGGTCCGGGCATGGTCATCTCCTCGGGGTGATCGCGGGCATTGAGAACAGACTCGGCGACTGGCGAAACTCATCGCCCTCGTCGGTCACGGCAGCGGCACCGTGAGCTGACTATCCGGCGTGCGGCCGATCTAGGCCTCCGCCACACGTCACCTGAGCATAGGCCGCCGCGCCGGCCACGCTTCGTCAGCGGCCTGCGTACGCGCGTGCTGGCGAGGATCGGTGTCGAGTCGTGGTACGGTCGCTCTGAGCAGATGGGGACGCGGTTGAACCTGAGACGGATCGCTGCAGCACTCGTTGCGTGTGGGGGGCTCTTTCTCCTTGGCCTAGGCCTCGGGACCGCCCAAGCAAAACGACCCCCCGCACGGGTCAGCGCGATGAGCTACAACATCTTCCAGGGCTCTGAGTTGAGTCATTCGCTGGCGGCAAAGACGCTGGACCAGCTGTCGTCAGGGGCTGCAGCGGATTACCAGAACGTGATTCGGTCGAATATTCCGGCTCGGGCA
>VAWT01000034.1 GCA_005883415.1 Actinomycetota bacterium
TGTAGGCGGCGCCGTAGGCCTCAAGCGCCCAGACCTCCATCTCGCCGAAGCGCTGGCCGCCGAACTGCGCCTTGCCGCCCAGCGGCTGCTGGGTCACGAGCGAGTAGGGGCCGGTGGAGCGGGCGTGGATCTTGTCGTCGACCAGGTGCAGCAGCTTGAGGATGTACATGTAGCCGACCGTCACCTTCTGCTCGAACGGCTCGCCCGTGCGGCCGTTGAACAGGGTCACCTTGCCCGACGCCTGCTCGCCCGGGCGGCGCTTGGTGTCGACTTCCATCCTGACTTTGCCCTCGTGCTGCTGCTGCCAACGGACGAGCGCAGTGTCGACGTCGGTAACGGTCGCGCCGTCGAACACCGGCGTGGCCACGTACACGGAGCCATCGCCATCGCCGCGCGAGCCATCGCCGTCGCCGCGCGAGCGCCTGCGACCGTCGGCGTCATCGTCGTACCACCCGTTGGCGGCGACCCAGCCGAGGTGGGTCTCGAGGATCTGGCCCAGGTTCATCCGGCTCGGCACGCCGAGCGGGTTGAGGATCACGTCCACCGGGGTGCCGTCCTCCAGGAACGGCATGTCCTCCTCGTCCACGATCTTGGCGATTACGCCCTTGTTGCCGTGGCGGCCGGCGAGCTTGTCGCCCTCGGCGATCTTGCGCTTCTTCGCCACGAACACACGGACCAGGTCGTTGACTCCCGGCGGGAGATCGTCGCCCTCGTCGCGGCTGAAGGTCTTGACGTCGATCACAACGCCGCCTTCGCCGTGGGGAACCTTGAGCGAGGTGTCGCGGACCTCGCGCGCCTTCTCCTTGAAGATCGCGCGGATCAGCTTCTCCTCGGCCGTCAGCTCTGTCTCGCCCTTGGGCGTGACCTTGCCCACCAGCAGGTCGCCGGAGGCCACCTCGGCACCGATGCGCACAATTCCGCGGTCGTCGAGGTTGCGCAGCGACTCCTCCGAGCGGTTCGGGATGTCGCGGGTTATCTCCTCGTCGCCCAGCTTGGTCGTGCGGGCGTCGATCTCGTACTCCTCGATGTGGATCGAGGACAGCTCGTCGTCGGAGACGAGTCGCTTGGAGATGATGATCGCGTCCTCGAAGTTGTAGCCCTCCCAGGACATGAACGCGACCAGCAGGTTCTTACCCAAGGCCATCTCGCCTTGGTCGGTGGCCGAGCCGTCTGCCAGCACGTCGCCGGCCTTGACGCTCACGCCCACGTCGACGATCGGCTTGTTGTGGATCAAAGTGCCCTGATTTGAGCGCATGAACTTCTGAAGCAGGTACTCGTCCTTGCCGCCGTCCTTGTGCTCGACGACGATCTGCTCCGCATCCACGGAGGACACGGTGCCCGGGGCCTCGGCCAGCACCACGTCACCGGTGTCGATCGCCGCGCGGCGCTCCATCCCGGTCCCGATGAGCGGCGCGTCGGTCGACAGCAGCGGCACGGCCTGGGCCTGCATGTTCGAGCCCATCAGGGCGCGGTTGGCGTCGTCGTGCTCGAGGAACGGGATCATCGCCGTCGTGATCGACCAGATCTGCTCGGGCGAGACATCGATCAGGTCCACTTCCTCGGGCTTGGCGTTGACGTACAGGCCCGCCTGCGTCCGGCACAGGATCTCGTCGCCGGTCAGGCGCCCGTTCTGATCGACCGGGGTATTGGCCTGCGCGATCAGCTGCTCCTCCTCCTGGGTCGCGTCGAGGTGGAGGACCTTGTCCGTGACCTTGCCGTCCTTGACCACGCGATAGGGGGTGGTCACGAAACCGTGTTCTGAGATCTCCGCGTAGCTCGACAGCGAGCCGATCAGGCCGATGTTCGGGCCTTCGGGCGTCTCGATCGGGCACATGCGGCCGTAGTGGGTCGGGTGGACGTCGCGCACTTCGATGGGCGCGCGCTCCCGGGTAAGACCGCCGGCGCCGAGCGCCGACAGGCGGCGCCGGTGCCTAAGACCGGCGAGGGAGTTGGTCTGGTCCATGAACTGACTCAGCTGGGAGGAGCCAAAGAACTCCTTGAGCGCGGCTACAACCGGTCGGATGTTGACGATCGTCTGCGGTGTGATCGTGTCGGCGTCCTCGGTCGTCAGGCGCTCGCGCACGACCCGCTCCATCCGGTAGAGGCCGATCCGGAACGCCTCCTGGATCAGCTCCCCGACGGTCCGCAGGCGACGGTTTCCGAAGTGCTCGTACTCGTCCAGGTGGTCCAGGATCGGTTCATGGCTGAGAGCTGCCGCCTCGGCGGCGAAGTCCTTGATCTCCTCGCCGGGGTCGTCGGGCATGCCCAGAAGCCGCGGCAGGGAGACGAGCTCCTTGACCAGGGCGATGATGTCGTCGTGGGTAAGGGTGCGCGTCTCCTCGGAGATGTCCAGACCGAGCCGCGAGTTCAGCTTGTAGCGCCCGACGCGCGTCAAGTCGTAACGCTTGGGGTCGAAGAACAGCTGGTTGAGCAGCGCCTTGGCGGCGTCGATCGAGGGCGGCTCGCCCGGCCGCTGCTTCTTGAACAGCTCGATCAACGAGCCCTCTTCGCTTCGCACGACCTCGGGATCGGAGTCCAGCGTCAGGCGGATGTACAGCGAGTTGTCGAATGCCTTCAGGATCTCCTCGTCGGAGTAACCCATGGCCCGCATGAGCACCGTCACGGGCAGCTTGCGCTTGCGGTCGATGCGGACATAGACCCGGCCCTTCTTGTCGATCTCTAGCTCGAGCCAAGAGCCTCGTGCGGGCATCAGGTTCGCGATGAAGACCTGCTTCTCGCGATCCTTCGGCTCCATCACGTACGCGCCCGGGGAGCGGACGAGCTGGGTGACCACGACACGCCGGTCACCGTCAACGGTCGGGAATAGGTCAGATCCTTCTCACGACACTGCTCGAGGTTTGCGACCGGCTCATCGAACTGAAACTCGCCGAATTGGACGGCGAGGTTGCCGGTGTAGTCCTCGATCGGTGAAATATCGTCGATCGTTTCGCGCAGACCGCCCTTCTTCGAGTCGGTCAGCCAGGCAAATGACTTGCGCTGGATATCAATGAGGTTGGGGACTTCAAGGACCTTTTGCAGACGCGCGAAGCTCCGGCGCGTCCGCGGTGCGTGAGCGGTTGCCAAGGTGGCGACTCCTCGGGCGGTCGAGAGGCGAGTAGAGAGGCGCTCGCCCGGAGGTTCAGCCGGGTTTCCCCCTTCCGAGGACCCAGCCGCCCCCTTTGGAGCGCGACAACCAAAGATAGCACACGGCAATGTTGCCCTGTGCAGGACCGTCAGCTCTCACGGACCCCGCCCCTGGGCTGACCGCGTATGTGGCGCGGCGCCGCTTGATTGGGGCGGCTACGGCTATTGGCCGACCGAGGCAGTGTAGGGGGAAATCCCTGCAAGGGCAAGTCCGGGTTGGCTGGGGCAGGGTCTTGCGCGATGACCTTGCTGCTTCGGAGGGCCGCCGGTCGCGGACTCGTCTCGCGGAAACGCGCTAGCCCAGCGCCGCCTCCGCGAGCAGCTCGACCTGGCCCACATCATGCGAGGCCGGGAAGCAGATCACTTCGTCCGCGCCGGCCGCCTCGAAGGCTGAGAGGTACTGCTTGACGCTGTCGGCGTCCTTGGCGGTGCTCTGGACGATCTGGTCCGCGTAATCACCGAGGAACTGGTAGTAGTCGCCGAGGCTCTCGCGCGCCATCTGATCCGCGTCGTCCCCCAGCGCGAAGTAGAACAGCGCGGCTGCCCGCGGCTTGCCCTCGCGGCCCGCGCTGGACCACTCTCCGTTCAGCTTCTCGAGCGACTCCGCGAACGCGTCGGGTGTGCCACCGCCCTGCGTCCAGCCATCTGCGTATCGGGCGGCACGGCGGAGGGCGACGTCGGCGTAGCCCCCAATCAGCAGCGCCGGCCTCCCGTTGGCCGCCGGAGCGGGTCCGATGCCGCGCTCTCCTCTCCACACGGCCCCCATCTCCTCGAGCTGGCGCTCGAAGATGCGTCCCCGGGCGCGGAAGTCGACGCCGCTGGCCTCGAAATCGTCCTGGCGTCCGCCTACCGCAAGGCCGAGCGTCAGGCGACCTCCGGACAGGGCGTCGATCGTCGCCGCCTGCTTGGCGAGCAGCGCAGTGTTGGAGCGCAGGGGCGCGATCAGGATGTCGGTGGTCAGCCGGATCTGGTTCGTCACGGCGCTGGCGGCCGCCAGCGCGATCAGTGACTCGTAGTTCGGGTAGACGACGCGGTCGATCGTCCCGAGGCTCGAGAAGCCTGCCCGCTCGGCCCGCTGGGCCCAATCGACGATCCCGGACCGATCGACTCCGCGTACCGCGTTTGGAAGCCCAATTCCTACATCCATCCCGATCTCCTCTCTACGGTTGACGCCCGTGGCCGGCGCCACTCTAGATGAGCTTCCCGCATGGGCACGAGCCATGCTGGAAAACGAACGTGTGGGCCACCTGGGCCTTGGGGACTCGCGGGGGCGCCCCCGGGTCCTGCCCGTGACCTACGCCCTGTGCGAAGGCGCAGCCTGGACGATCGTGGACAACAAGCCGAAGCGGGCCGGAACCGAGCCCGCCCGCATCCGGTGGCTGCGGGAGCGCCCCCGGGCGGCGCTCACAGTCGATCACTACGACGACGACTGGTCAACGCTCGCTTGGGTCCAGCTGATCGGCGAGGTCGCGATCCTCGAGCCAGTTGCCCACCGGGCGGCGGTGGGCGCCCTCACCCGCCGGTATCCGCAGTACGCGGCCGACCCGCCCCCTGGGCCCCTGCTGCGGCTGTCGGTTGCGCGTGTCGTTTGGTGGCGCGCAGCGTGATTTCGGCTCGGCCTACGAGCTGGTGGCGCGCGACGCTGCGCGCGCGACGCTGCGTGCGACTCCTATTTCAGCTCTACGGTGCCGCCGGCCTCTTCGAGATCGGCCTTGAGCTTGTCGGCCTCTTCGCGATCGACGCCCTCCTTGACCGGCTTCGGTGCCTCGTCGACGAGCGCCTTTGCCTCCTTGAGGCCTAGGCCCGTCGCGCCTCGCACGACCTTGATCACCTGGATCTTCTTGTCGCCCGAGGACTGCAGAACGACGTCGAACGTGCTCTGCTCCTCGGCTGTATCGGCGGCGCCATCGGTCGCCGCGGCGGCCGCGGGGGCTGCGGCGGCGACGGCGGTTGCCGACACGCCGAACGCGTCCTCGAGTGCCTTGATTCGCTCGGAGAGCTCGAGCACCGAGATGCTCTTCAGCTCATCGATCCACTCTTGCGTGGTTGCCATTTATTCCTCCTTCGCGTCGGACTTGTCATCCGACGGTGATTCATCAGGTTCAGATTGAGTGCTTTGGGCTTCCTCCGGCTCCGCCTCGGTTGCGGGCTCGGCCTCGGCCTGGGCTGCGGGCTCGGGTGCTTCAGGCGGAGCCTCGTCGGTGGGCAAGGTCTCCCCCTGCCGGTCGGCGACCTGCTGAAGCTGGACCGCGATTCCGGCGAGCAGCGCATTCAGGGTCCGCGCGAGACCCGAGAGCGGGGCCGCAATCCGCCCGAGACGAGGGTCAGGGCGGTCGGCCCATCGAGTAGCTCCTTGAGCGTCGAAGCGCCGGCCTTGTCGGCGGCGCGCTCGGTCAGCGAGTTCTTGACCACGCGGAAGACCGCGTCGGCCTCACGCAGCTTGGCCCGCAGCTCGGCAGCGTCAGAGACCGAGATGCCGCGGTAGTCGACCGCGAACACGGCCTCGGCGCGCTCAAGCTCGGCGGCGATCTGATCTACGACTGCTGCTTTCTGGTCTCGGTTCATTTACCTCTTCAACGAATAACGCCCGCACGCAGGCGGGCGTCGATCGTCAGAAACCGAAGCTCCGCCTACCCAGGACTTTTGCGCTTGAGCCGCCTTCGCCGCCCTCACGCCGCCGGGGATCTCGGGCAGATGTGCTTTGCAGAAGTCTACGCGGCGACCGGCTCCTTCACTATGTCGCGCGTGCGGGACGGGTCGACCTTGACCCCGGGCCCCATTGTGCTGGCCACCGTGACCGAGCGGATGTAACGCCCCTTGGCCGCCGACGGCTTGGCGCGGATCAACTCGTCGATCACCACCGCGTAGTTCTCGAGCAGGCGGCGCTCCTCGAAGTCGACCTTGCCGATCACCAGGTGGACGATCGCATTGCGGTCGGTGCGGTACTCGACCTTGCCCGCCTTCGACTCCTCCACTGACTTGGCCACGTCCATCGTCACCGTGCCCACCTTGGGATTGGGCATCTTGCCCGCCGGCCCAAGGATCCGACCCAGTCGGCCAACGACGGGCATCAGATCCGGGGTGGCGATGGCGACGTCGAAGTCGTCGAATCCGTTCTGAATCCGCTCCGCCAGGTCCTCGGCTCCGACCACGTCGGCGCCTGCCTCCTCGGCCTCGCGCGCCTTGTCGCCCTTGGCGAACACCGCCACCTTTACGTCCTTGCCCAGCCCGTTGGGCAGGGCGATCGTGCCGCGTAGCTGCTCGTCGGCGTGGCGGACATTCAAGCCCGTGCG
>VAWT01000035.1 GCA_005883415.1 Actinomycetota bacterium
CTCGGCTCCGAGCACTCGCTGTCGCTCGTGGTGCACCGGGGGGCGGGGGCATACATCTGCGGCGAGGAGACGGGTCTCCTCGACTCGCTCGAGGGCAAGCGCGGCAATCCTCGCCTGAAGCCGCCGTTTCCGGCAATCGAGGGCCTCTACCACGGGCCAACCCTGATCAACAACGTCGAGACGCTGGCCACGGTCCCGGCCATCATCAGGATGGGCGGTCAGCAGTACGCGAAGCTGGGGACGGAGAGCTCGACCGGGACGAAGGTGGTGTCGGTCTCGGGGGATGTTCAAAAGCCCGGCAACTTCGAGATCGAGCTCGGGATCCCGAGCAGGGAACTCATCTACGGACTGGCCGGCGGACCACCGCCGGGTCGGGAGGTGAAGTTCTGGTTCCCGGGCGGATCAAGCGCGCCCGTTCTGACCAAGGACGACCTCGACCTTCCCTACGACTTCGACTCCATGGCTAAGGCGGGGTCGATGCTCGGCTCGGGAGCGATCATCGTGGTCGATGACTCGCACACGGTGCTCGAGGTGGCCCAGAAGCTGGCCAAGTTCTACGCCCACGAGTCCTGCGGCAAGTGCGTCCCCTGCCGCGAGGGCACCAACTGGACAGTCAAGATGCTGGGGCGGATCGAGTCCGGCGAGGCCACGCCGATGGACCTGGACATCATGGCCTCGGTCCAAGAGGAGATCATCGGAAACTGCCTCTGCGTGCTGGGCGACGCCATGGCCATGCCGATCGGCTCGATGATCGAGAAGTTCCGGGACGAGTTGGAGGCCGAGATCGAAGCGGCGCGCCAGCGGTCCGGCGCCGGCGACCTGGAGGACGTGATCCCGCTCGGGGTGGCGAACGAGCACGCCGGCCCGCTACCGGTGCACTGAAGGCCCGGAATGCCCCGTCCCGAACTGCACACCATCCAACTGACGATCGACGGCCGCGAGGTGACGGCGCCGGAAGGAATGATGCTGGTCGACGCCGCCAAGCGGGGCGATGTCGAGATCCCGTTCTTCTGCTACGAGCCCAAGCTCGGTCAGCCCGTGGGCGCCTGCCGCATGTGCCTGGTCGAGATCGAGGGCATCCCCAAGCTCCAGACATCCTGCTCGACCCCGGTCAAGGACGGCATGGTGGTCCACACCCAGACCGACCGCGTCAGGCACGCCCAACACGCGGTTGTCGAGTTCCTGCTCGTCAACCACCCGCTCGACTGCCCGGTATGCGACAAGGGCGGGGAGTGCCCGCTGCAGGACATCACGTTCGGTTGGGGATTGGGCCGCTCGCGTTTCATCGAGCCCAAGCGCCATTTCGAGAAGCCACTGTCGCTGAGCCCGCTGGTCGCCATCGACCGTGAGCGCTGCATTCTCTGCTACCGCTGCGTGCGCTTCTCCCAGGAGATCTCCGAGGACTACCAGCTGATCTTCGCCGAGCGCGGCGCGGACACGTTCGTGGCCACCTACGACGGCCATCCCTACGTGGCGCCATTCTCGGGCAACATCGTGGAGCTCTGCCCGGTGGGTGCCCTGACGTCCCACCCGTACCGCTTCCGGGCTCGCCCGTGGGACATCGAGGGCTCGGGTGGCATCTGCACCCTGTGCCCGTCCCAGTGCAACGTCGAGTTCACCGTTCGCGACGAGCGTGTGCTGCGGGTGCAGGCCCGACAACATCCCGAAGTTGACGACGGCTGGCTGTGCGACAAGGGTCGCTTCGCCTACCAGGCGATCCACGCCGACGAGCGCATCACTCGCCCCCTGGTGCGCGACGGCGGAGAGCTGCGCGAGGTCTCGTGGGAGCGAGCACTCGAGGCGGCGGCCGGCCTCGGGCGGCACCGCGGCCACGTGGGCGCGTTGATCGGCGGGCAGGCGACCAACGAGGAGGGCTTCTTGCTTCAGCGCCTGATGCGCGAGGCGCTCGACTCGCCCGACGTCGACTCGCGCGCCCGGGCCCCGCTTGCTCGAGGGGTGACTCGCGCGCTGGCCGCTCCCAAGCTCCAGGCCACGGTCACGGATCTGGAGTTCGCCCACGCCGTGTTGGTGCTGGGCTGTGAGCCGCTCGACGACGCTCCGATCTTCGATTTGCGCATCCGCAAGGGCGTGCGTCGCACTGGCGTCAAGCTGGCCGTGGCCACCCCCCGTCCCAGCGCGCTAGATCCGAACGCCCAGCTGGTTGTGCGCTACGCCCCCGGAGATGAGGAGTCGTTCGTGGCTGAGCTGGCCGCGCAGCTCGCCGGCGACCCCCGGAGCGAGCTGGCCCGATTGCTGCGCGAGGCGGGCGAGCAGGTCGTGGTCGTTTGGGGCGAGCGGCTGCCGGCGGCGGCCGCCGAGCAACTGCTTGAGATCGCCGACGCGCTGGGGCTCGCCGATCACGACGGCGCAGGGCTACTGGAGATCCCGGCCGGCAGCAATGGCCGCGGCCTGCGGGAGGCGGGAGCGCTGCCGGACTCGCTGCCCGGATACGCTGAGGCCCCGGCCGCGGGCCGAAGCGCCGCGGCGATCGCACGCGCGGCGG
>VAWT01000036.1 GCA_005883415.1 Actinomycetota bacterium
CAAGCCGGACGATTTACGTGGCAAAGCCCCTAGGCAGGACATATCACACCCAACCCGCACCGATCACCCAGCCCAGTGACCCGGCCGTCTGCTGGTCAGCACCGCAGAAGACAGGGACACTCCCATCCTGGAACGGCCTCAGAACTCCTGACATGGTGCGATAGATCATGAACTTCCGCGGTGCCCTTTGACGCTGTAGGCGATCTTCAGCTCGGTGTCTGGGTAGATCGTTTCGGTGGCGGTGAGTTGGTCGCAGAGGGCGGTCAGGGCGCGGCTGCGTCGGGGTGCGCTTGCGGGGTCTAGGCGCAGGTGCACGGTGTCGCCGGTGATCTGGAGGTCGCCGGAGAGGGTCATGGCTTCGCGGATGAGCGCGCGGGCTTCGTGTTCGGCGCGGGCGTAGTGCGGTCGGATCATGCGGGCCAGGGTGGTTTCGGCGTTGTAGGCGGCCATGCGGATGGCGTGGGTGAGTAGCTTGCGTTCTTCGTCCAGGAGCGCGGCGTCGGGGCGGACTTGGGCCAGGGGTAGGTGGCTGGGGGTCGTCCGGGATTCGGCGACGGCTTGGTCGAGTTGGTCGCGGGCCTCGGCCAGGGTGTGCATGGCGGCGGGGTCTACGTCGGCGCTGCCACCGGAGCCGGGCTGGCGGGCACGTGCGGCGGCGTCGTCGATCGCGGTGGACAGCCGGTTTTCGGCGTCGTCTAGCTCGGCGCGGGCGGTGTCGATGGCGGCGCGGGTGTGTTTTTTGGCCGGGTTGGGCACCAGCCGGGTGGGGTCATCGGTGATGGCGACGTAGCTGTCCAATCCGTCTAGGGCGAAGTGTTCGCGGGCGTATTTAAAGTAGTTTTCCTGCCGCCACCGCGCGGCTAGTCGCCAGCACACCGCCGCGGCGGGCAGGTCGGTGCGGGAGGTCAGGATCGGGATTTGCACTCCACCGCCGGCCAGGCGGTGGATCTGGCGCAGCGACATCGGGTGGGCGTCGGGTAAGGGCAGCGTCACGGTCGTCTCGGCCAGGGTGTAGTCACGGGTGTCGCCGTCGGGGTCGGTGTAGGTGTGCTCGGCGAAGGCCTGGGCGGGTAGCGGATCGAAAGGGCCTTTGCGGTAGGTGAGGATGTCGAAGCCGGCCTCAAGCAGCGCGGCGAACGTCGCCGGTGACCAGCCACCTCGATCGAAGATCACTGTGGCCCGCCGGTCCGGGCCGAGCAGGGCTCGTAGTTGGGGTAGCAGCCGCAGCAGTTCGCTGGCCAGGCTCGCCCCGGGCAGCGCGGTGACCACGAGTACGGGGTCGGCGTTGGCGTCGGCGACCCAGGTTTCGGCGCTGGCGTGCGCGGCCAGATGCATCCGTGCGATATGGGTCTTGGGTAAGTCGCGGGTTCCGGAATACACCCGGGTGTGCCCGTCGACGTGCAAAAACCCCAACGCCTCCGGTCGGGCACGCATATGCGCCGCGGCCAAGGCTGCTTGCAGGGTCGCGCCGCGACGGTGTTCGGCGAGCTCGGCGAGTTTGCGCCGCAGCGTTTTGACTTCTGGTGCCCGGTCCAACCCGAGTAGCCGGCCCAGATCCGCCGGGCGGATCCGGGTGGCGCCCTCGGCGCGCGGATCACGCAACAACGCCAAAAACAGCAGCATCAACAGCGTGGCGCGCATCCCGTAGAACCCGTTGCGCAACCGCCCATACGTGGTCTCGAACGCGCCGATCAGCCCGGTCGCGGCTAGCGCGGGGAGGATCAACAACAACCCGGCCAACGGCAGGTGCGCACCTTCGGTGAACACCACCGGCGCCTCGACTAGCTCCCCGGCCCGCGCCAACGCCCGCTCGACGATGCGCGGGGCGGGTATCGCTACCACCGCCAGCGTCGCACCGGGCTGATCAGTGCCACCCTCATCATCAACGCGGTCAACATCGCAACCGTCCTCGGGTTCCGGGTCATCGTCGGCCGTAGCGTCGGTGGCCTGCCGGCCAGGGGCAGAGTTGACTCGACCCAACGCCACCCGCACCGTCGAGACGCTGATCCCGAGGGCTTCACCGATCGCAGCCAAGCTCCGCCCCTGCTCATCAAGCTCCCGCGCCCGCTTGATGATCCGCCCAGTGAGCTTGCGCGGGCCTTTCGGGCCGGTCTTTGCGGTCATCAGCCCGCCCACCCCATCGGCGTCGAACCTGCGCCGCCAGCGCCACAGCGTCTCCACGCTAACGCCGAACCCTTCAGCGACCGTGACCGCCGAGGCAATATCGGTGGTGACCAGCTGCACCGCGGCCAGCCGACGCCCGACTTCGTCGCCGGCGTCGAAGGCGAACGTGGCCATCCCGCAGACGAACACCACCCCGCCCTCAGGGCCCTCAACTAACCCCGCGACCGGGCCGATCGGCACCGCCTCGGCCGGTAGCAACGGCAGCACTGCCTGGGTCATTCGCCGCATCCCAACCACCCACCACCGCGAATCATTGCACAAATTATCGCAGATCAAAAGGGTGGGAGACCGTACCGACACACCTCAAATAGGCATCTAGCAGGTCAAACGCAGCACGGAACAACGCACCATGTCAGGAGTTCT
>VAWT01000037.1 GCA_005883415.1 Actinomycetota bacterium
GAAAAGGACCTCGATGGACGCGTCGAGATCTTCCACGGTCACGATCGCCCACGGCTCGCCCTGCTTGTTCACTCGCCGGTCGACCGTGGCGATCATGCCGGACACCACGATCTCACCATCCTTGGGTGCCTCATCCAGCACGGCCGCGATCGACTTGGGGGCGTGTTTACGCAATATCCGCTCGGCGCCATCCAATGGGTGCGCCGACACGTACAGCCCGAGCATTTCGCGCTCGTAGCGCAGCAGTTCCTTGGACGGCCATTCCTCCGGCCGCAGCACCAGGTGCGCCAGCGGAGACGTGTCCGAGGCGACCGCGGTGCCGGTGTTGAACCCGAATAGGTCGAACTGCCCTAGCGCTTCCTGGCGTTTCAGCCCGGTTACCGCGTCGACGGCCTCCTCATGCACCTGGACCAGGGACAGCCGGGTGTGGCCGAACGAGTCGAACGCGCCTGCCTTGATCAACGACTCAATGGTGCGCTTATTGCAACACACCAACTCGACTTTCTCCAAGAAGTCGGCGAACGACGTGAAGCGGCCCTTGGCGTCCCGGGTGGTGATAATCGATTGCACCACGTTTGCGCCGACATTACGGATCGCCCCGAGGCCGAAGCGGATATCGTCGCCGACCGCAGCGAAGTACAGGCCGGAATCGTTGATGTCCGGGGGCAGCACTTTGATTCCGATGCGGCGGCATTCCGCTAGGTAGATCGCTGACTTGTCCTTGTTGTCACCGATCGAGGTGAGCTGTGCGGCCATGAACTCGGCCGGGTAGTTGGCCTTGAGGTACGCTGTCCAGTACGAGACCAATCCGTAGCCGGCGGTGTGTGATTTGTTGAATGCGTACCCGGCGAAGGGCAGCATCACGTCCCACAGGGTTTGGGTCGCCTCTGCGGAGAAGCCGTTGCCGGTCATGCCGGCGCGGAAACGCTCGAATTCCTTTTCGATGATCTCCTTTTTCTTCTTGCCCATGGCACGGCGTAGCAGGTCCGCACCACCGAGGCTGTAGCCGGCCAGCCGCTGGGCGATCGCCATCACCTGCTCCTGGTAGACCAGCAGGTGGTAGGTCTCGCCGAGGATCGGCTCCAGTGCCTCGCGCAGTTCGGGGTGGATGGGTTTGATCTTCTGCCGACCGTTGGAGCGCTCGGCGTAGTCGATGTGCGCGTTGGCGGCCATCGGGCCGGGCCGGTACAGCGCCAGCACCGCGGCGATGTCACCGAATCGCTTGGGCTGCATCCGGCGCAGCAGATCGCGCATCGCGGCGCCATCGAGCTGGAAGACCCCGAGCGTGTCACCGCGCCCGAGCAGCTCGTAGGTGGCGGGATCGTCCAAAGGCAGGGTGGCGAGATCGATGTCTACGCCATGGTTGTTGCGCACTTCCTTGATCGTGTCGTCGATCACGGTCAACGTGCGCAGGCCGAGGAAGTCCATCTTCAGCAGGCCGATGGCCTCGCAGGCGGGGAAGTCCCAGCCGGTGATGATGGAGCCGTCGTCGCGCTGCCACAGCGGGATGACGTCGAGCAACGGTTGGGCGGACAGGATCACCGCGCAGGCGTGCACACCGGCGTTGCGGGTCAATCCCTCCAGGCCCCGGGCGGTCTCCACGATCTTGGCGACCTGCGGGTCCGACTCGACCAGCGCGCGGATCTCGGCGGCCTCGGCGTAGCGCTCGTGCTGCGGGTCGAAGATGCCCGACAGCGGGATGTCCTTGGCGAACACCGGTGGCGGCAGCGCCTTGGAGATCCGGTCGGCGATGCCGAAGCCCGGCTGGCCGTGTAGCACGCGCGCGGCGTCCTTCAACGCGGCCTTGGTCTTGATCGTGCCGAAGGTGATGACCTGGGCGACGTTCTCCGCGCCCCATTTATTGACGGTGTAGTCCAGCACCTCGCCGCGACGGCGCTCGTCGAAGTCCAGGTCGATGTCCGGTGGGCTGATCCGTTCCGGGTTCAGGAATCGCTCGAAGATCAGCGAGTGCTCGATCGGGTCGAGGTCGGTGATGTGCAGGATGTAGGACACCAGCGACCCGGTGGCCGAACCACGGCCGGGGCCGACCGCGATCTTCTGCGACTTCGCCCACCGCACCAGGTCGCCGACGACCAGGAAGTAGCCGGGGAAGCCCATCTGGGAGATCACGCCGAGCTCGATTTCGATGCGCTCCTGATACTCCGGGGGCAGCCCGTCCGGGAAGCGCGTCGGCGTGTATTGCTCCACCTCGCGACGCAGCAGCAGGTCCTCGGTCTCACCCTCGGCGAGAGGGAACCGCGGCATCCGGTTGACCTCGGCGAAGACCTCGTCGTACGACTCGATCCGCTCGGCGATCAGCAGGGTGGTATCCGCCGCGCCGGGGATCTCGCGGTCCCAGTACTCGCGCATCTCGGCCGCGGATTTGAGGTAGTAGCCGTCGCCTGTGAATTTGAACCGGCTCGGGTCGTCCAACGTCTTGCCGGTCCCGACGCACAGCAGGGCCGAGTGCGCGTCGGCCTGGTCCTGGGTGACGTAGTGGCTGTCGTTGGTGGCCAGCGGTCGCAGGTTCAGCGCGCGGCCGATGTCCAGCAGGCCCTCCCGGACCGAGCGCTCGATGGGCAGGCCATGGTCCATCAATTCGAGGAAGAAGTTCTCTGCGCCGAAGATGTCCCGGTAGTCAGCGGCGGCTTGCAGAGCTTCGGCGGGCTGGCCCAGTCTGAGGCGGGTCTGGACCTCTCCGGACGGGCAACCTGTGGTGGCGATGATGCCCTGCGCGTGGTCGGAAATCAGATCCCGGTCCATGCGAGGCTTCCTGTAGTAGCCCGTAAACGA
>VAWT01000038.1 GCA_005883415.1 Actinomycetota bacterium
TGCCGTCGGGCCTTTACTCCACCGATGGGGTTGAACGGTACGTCCGCCGGATCCTCTCCGACCCCGACCGCACCGACGACTTCCGGCTACTCGTGAACGAGCTCTACCTGGCCGCCACCGACCTCGACACCTGTGAGCGGATCGTGTTCGGCGCCCAGGATTGGGACGATGTGCCGATCTCCACCGCCGTCGGCGCGTCGGCGGCGCTGCCGATGATCTACAAGCCGGTCAAGGTCAAGGACCGGGAGCTCGTCGACGGGGGCATCGTCTCCACGACCAACGTCGACATCGCCGTCGAGGCCGGGGCGAAATTCGTGGTTGTGGTCAATCCACTGGTGCCGTTCGTTAACGACTTCGATAAGCAGATCCCCGCGCCCACCGGGCCGCGGGCGCGACGGGTGTCGGACATGGGCTTCCCGCAGATTGGCTACCAGTCATTCAAGCTGCTGGCCTACCAGCGGCTGCACGAGATGACGCGGCGGTGGGAGGACCGCTACCCGGGCGTGGACATCATCCTGATCGAGCCGGAGCCCAATGACGAGCTGATGTTCCAGACCAGCATCTTGAACTATGCCTCCCGAGTGGACATCGCCCGGCACGGGTTTCAGTCGGTGACCCTCAGGCTCGCGCACGAGTACACGCGCTACAAGCGCATCTGCGCCCGACACGGCATCGAGATCTCAGCGAGCAGGGTGCGAAAGGTGATCAGCCACTTCGAAGCGGAGCGCGAGCAGACCCACGCGTGGCGAAAGATCTTGGAGCAGACCACGTCGGCGCTGCTTCGCCAGTCGTCAGAGGACTAGGGTTGAAGCCCGGCGGGGCTAGGCGCTTGCGGCCTGCGGCTCCGGCAGCTGGACGTCCGGACATTCGCGCAAGCTGCAGAGGAACAAGGTCTTATCAATCCGACCGTTGAAGATCGGGACGCCCATCTCGATGCACTTGGCGATTACATCCCGCCGTTCCAAACCGGATTCTCGCGCAAGCTCCGTGGGCGTCAGATGATTGGCCATCGATCCTCTTCCTCCTTTGCCGCTTACATGCTGAACAGTATGCCGTGCCCGCTGGATGGACTCAATGGCTGCGCGCCGTTTTATCTGCTCAAAGCGAGTATTCACAGGACGGCTGGCGGCCCCGTGGTTGGGGAACAACGCTGGATCTGGGCTCAAATTGCCCAAATCCCGGTACAGTTTCGGGGTCCCCGGTAGGGCCTGCTTCAAAGAGGAACCAATTGTCAGCACTAAGATCGGGCCAGCTAGCTCCGATCCACAGCGATCACGGACTTGTCTCTGCCGTGCGGCGCGGCGACGATCAAGCGTTCGGGGAGCTCTACTCGCGCTACGGCCGGCGAATCGTGTCCTACATCTTTGGGATGCTCGGTGACCATGGCCGCGCCGAAGACGTCGCCCAAGAGGTATTCATCTCGGCCCTGCGGCGAATGCGCGCCACCGAGAGACCCATCGCGTTCAAGCCATGGGTCTATGAGATCGCCCGCAACGCGTGCATCGATGAGTTCCGCCGCACCCGCCGCGCCCAGGAGGTTCCGCTCGAATCGAGCGACGAGTCGGACGGGGCAGAGCGTCGGCTTGAATCGCGGACGGATTCGCCCGACGCTGCCCTAGAACGGCGCCAGCAGCTCGATGACCTTCGCGGAGCTTTCCGAGGGCTGAGCGAGAGCCACCTCAAGATCATCGTCCACCGGGAGCTGGAAGGCCTCTCATACTCCGAGATCGGCAAGCGGATGGGGATGACACGGCCCGTAGTGGAGAGCACCCTGTTCCGAGCTCGGCGCCGGCTCGGCGACGAGTATGAGGAGATCGCCAGCGGGCGCCGCTGCCAGCAAGTCCACGCTGTGATCGAGGCGGGCGGTGAGAAGGCTGTTCTAGCGCTCGGTCTTCGGGAACGACGCCGCGTCGCCAGGCATGTCGCGCACTGCCAGCCGTGCCGCCGGTATGCGCATCTGGCGGGAGTCGATGACTCGGTCCTGAAGGCCCCGGGACTGCTCGAGAAGATCGCGGCGCTCCTGCCGATCCCGGCGTTCTTACGCTGGCGTCGCGGTGGCGCCGCCAAGCAGACGGCGACCGCGTCCGGCTCGCACTCTGTACGGGCGCTTCAGTCGATGCGCACGGTGGCGCAGTTCGCAGACCCCGCCTCGCCCGCGCTCGGGCTCGGAAGGGCGACCGCGGCGGTTGTGGCCGCCGCTGTATTGGCAGGGGGCGGGATAGTAGGCACGCTTACCTCGGTCGGCGGTGGGAAGCACGTAACGCGCGCCGCCGCGGCCCAGGTGAGAAGCAGTTCAGGGCCTGCTTCGGGCGGAACGTCGGGGCACGCTCGGATTGCCGCCCCCTTGCCAACCGCCGGCAATCAGGCAAAAGCCGGGCCCGCCACACCCGGCGGGCCAGTGGGCGGAGCCGGGAACGGCAAGTCCAGCAATGCCCAACCGAGCAGCTTGAGCACACCGTCCAGCGCCTCTAGTGCCACCGGGTCCCACGCCGGGCTCGCCACCCCCAGTTCGAATCAGACCTCCAACACCTCGCAGGCCAGCACGTCTCAGTCCTCGCAGGGCCAGACAGGCTCGTCGCCAGCCTCGCCCCAACTGCCGCTACCGCAGCTGCCGA
>VAWT01000039.1 GCA_005883415.1 Actinomycetota bacterium
GTGCAGCGTCCGCATGGGCGCATCGTGGCCAGCGGCCGTCGTCGTCTGCTGCTATCCGCAGTCCTTGATTCCTGCTGGCCGGTAGTCGAATTGGGCGTTCGCCGTGCGGACGCAGGGGGCTTCCAGGCGACCCGTTCCTGTCGTAACGGATGGACAGTGCACCGTCGCGTCGCGCACCTGGAGGCTTACTCGTCGGAGGAGGACCGGCTTGGATGCGCGGGAAGCAGGGTGCTCACGGACAAGGACTCAGCGCGGCGCCGATATGTTGCAGGCGAGCGCCGTGCTCGCGGGCGTGATGCCCGCAGAACAGCAGCTCGCCACCGGTGCGCAGCAGCGCCCGTATCTGCGCTCGCGCGCTGCAGCGGTCACAGCAATCGAGGCCGGTGAGTACGGGCGGCACGGTCGTGATCATTTCATCACGCTGCCTCGAGCAGCGCCCGGCCGGACGCAGTGAGTCGAGCGGGACCGCCTAGCAGACCGGCGATGATCAGACCGGCCTCGGTGAGCCGCGGGCCCGCGAACTGGTCGGTGAACCACACGCCGTCGATGACCAGATTTCCACCGAACGCCTCGGAGATCTCGCAACGGCCGGCGGCGACGGCCCGGAGAACAGCGCGGTCTCGGTAGCTCAGCGGGGTGGCGGTGGTGGCGTTCATCGCGGTTCTCCTCCCATGTCCGCATCGCCTGGCTATGTCGTCTGATGCTCTTTGAACCGTTGCAGAATGCGCTGCCGCCACAGGCAGGGCCATCCTGGTGCCCCCCAGAGAGCATGGTGGTGAACCCCCGTTTGTCGAGTGGGGGAAACCCTCCGGCGGACAGGCCGTAGCCTGCTTCCGCGGCTTGGCTAACCTGTACCTGCTGCCGGCGCTGCCCGAGCTTCCGGCTAGCCGGAAGGCGCCCCGGCAGCCGCGGTGCGATCCTTGTGTGATGACACTGCGCTGTCTCATTGTTGATGACAGCCCTCGCTTCCTGGACGCCGCCCGTGGCCTGCTGGAACGCCAGGGGCTCATGGTCGTCGGCGTGGCATCGACCAGTGCCGAGGCCCTCCATCAGGTCACCGAGCTGCGGCCGGATATCGCCCTGCTCGATATCGACCTGGGTGGGGAGAGTGGTTTTGATCTGGCCCGGCGGCTGTCTCGAGAAGCCGGTCTAGCGCGGACCCGGATGATTCTGATCTCCACCCATGCCGAGCAGGACTACGCCGATCTGATCGCGGCCAGCCCAGTGGTCGGTTTCCTGCCCAAGTCCGCATTGTCGGCCGATGCCATTCGAGAGCTGATCACCAGCCGTGGTGACGGTCATCCGGTGGATCCGGTGAGCGGGGCTCCACGCGGCTGACGTTTCACCGAATAGTTCCGCATCTGCGCTGTTGGTCGACCTGTCCTGCGGAAACCGGCAGCCCAGATTCCAGCCAGCCGGTAGTGAGGACGGCCGCAGGCCGTGCAGACATCCGACTGCCGGAGTGCGCAGCCTTACCCATGGAGGCTCGCCATGCTGCATCACGCGGCGTGGGGCCGCTGAGGAGGGCCGAGATATGACGCAGCTGGCACCAGACGATGTTCCGGAGAGTGCCACCGCTGGCACCGCTGGCAGGGCTCGAATAGTGGCCGCCGGGGAAGTGGAGCCCCCCGCCAGGAAGCGCCTCTGACGCCCAACCACCACGTCGGGTTGGAACTTGAGGACCACCTCCACGACTTGCCGCATGACGCTGAACGGCTCGCTGTCGGTCTCGAAGACGACCGCAAATTGCGGCGGGCAAAGCTCATCGCCGGTGTGCTGTCGGAGTTGGCTCTCATTGGCATGCTCATTACCTCGCTTCAGGAGCCCGGCCGCAAAGCGACTATCGTGCTGGCAATAGTTGTGGTTGGGCTTGGCGTGATAATGGGCGTCCACGTGGCGCGCTACCGCACTGACGGGCAACCGCGCAGTCACTCCTGAACTCCTCGACTCGAGTGGTTCCCCGCGCGAAGAGCAGCGCCACTCCTGTGTGCTGGGTGCCTCCTTCCTCGAATCCGTGTTTCTCCGCGACCGTCCGTCCTGGCCTACGTTGGCGTCGGCCTTATTGGGGAGGCCGTCAAGCTCGCCGGGCTGTGGTTGCTCGCCCGCCGCCTGCCCCGCTACGCCATGCGCGACAGGATGGTGCTGGGCGCTTCGCGGCACCGGAAATGTCAATGATCACCATGCCAACCGACCAACGACCCTCCGAATCGCGTGCGCAGGCAGGCGCGCGTCGCTTCCCGGTACTCGCCAGCGTTCTTGTGCAATGCAATGGAATGTCCTGCTCCCGGCAGGACAAAGGTGGAGGGCTTGACCGCCGGAGCGAAGTATGGCGCTTCCTGTTTCCGCAACGCCTCCGCGCTCGAACAGTCCCGAGAGAGAAAGCCCCAGAAAGCGAAATCCTTCTCGCCGACCCCGAGCAGGACGGGAACATCAATGCGCAGCGATGCGGGACCCTCGTCACCGAACGTCAGAACCAGCCGAAGCCGATGGTTGTCGGACCCCGGCCTAGTGGTGAAATACCCTGGATTGCTGGCGCGGTGGCGAAGTTGCGGATCCAAAATCACTGGATGCGTGTAGACGGTCGGGCCGTTGACCGCGGGCCAGCGCCTCCGAACAGTGCACTGGTGACGCGGCGGCCGCAGGTGGTGCGGAAAGTCCGCTGGCCAGCAGGCCCCCGCACGCGAGCAGCGCGCACGTCAGCGTCGGCAGCAGGCGCATATGGGAAGCACCCTCAAGATTAAGAGCGAAGGAACGGTCAGCAAGCACAGGGACACT
>VAWT01000040.1 GCA_005883415.1 Actinomycetota bacterium
CGACAAGGCCACCATGGACGTCCCGGCGCCGCTGGCGGGGACCGTCAAGCAGCTCCAGGTCAAGGTCGGCGACCGCGTGTCCGAGGGGAGCGTGCTGGTGACGCTCGAGACCGACTCGGCGGGGCCCTCCGGCGACGGCGCCGCCGCCCCTCCCACGGAGGCCTCGGTACAGGAAGAGCCGCCACCCTCGCCTGACGGCGGTGGCCACGATGCCCAGGTCGTGGTCCTTGGGGCGGGTGTCGGCGGTTACACGGCCGCGTTTCGGGCCGCCGACCTAGGGCTGAAGACGATCCTGATCGAGCGCTACGAGCGGCTGGGCGGCGTCTGCCTGAACGTCGGCTGCATCCCCTCGAAGGCGCTACTTCACGCCGCCCGGGTGATCGCGGAGGTCGAGGAGATGGGCTCCCGGGGGATCACATATGGCAGGCCGAAGATCGACCTCGAGCCGCTGATCGGCTGGAAGCAGTCGGTGGTCGACAAGCTGACAGGCGGTCTGGCGGGGCTCGCCCGCCAGCGAAAGGTCGAGGTAATCCGTGGCGTCGCGCGGTTCGAGGGGCCAAACGCCATGACGGTCGAAGGTCGGACTGTCACGTTCGACAACTGCATCATCGCTGCCGGATCGCAGGCGGCGACGCTTCCCGACCTCCCGGACGATCCCCGGATCATCGACTCCACGGGCGCGCTGGCCCCCGACGAGCTCCCAGAGCGCCTGCTGGTGATCGGCGGAGGGATCATCGGCCTGGAGATGGCCACCGTCTACGACGCCCTGGGCTCCGAGGTGACCGTGGTCGAGCTCCTCGATCAGCTGATCCCCGAATGCGACCCCGACCTCATAAAGCCCCTTCAGCAGCGGATCTCGACGCGCTACGAGGACATCCGGCTCGAGACGAAGGTTATGTCCGTCGAGGCCCAGAAGAGCGGACTGAAGGTCACCCTGTCAGACGAGCAGACCGCGACGTACGACCGCATCCTGGTCGCGGTGGGCCGGACCCCCAACGGCCATGCCATCGACGCCGCCACGGCCGGCGTGAACGTCGACGAGCGGGGGTTCATCCCGGTCGACAAGCAGATGCGCACCAACGTGCCGGGGATCTACGCCATCGGCGACATCGTCCCCGGCCCGATGCTGGCCCACAAGGCGGCTCACGAGGGAAAGGTGGCCGCCGAGGTCATCGCCGGCCAGGCGGTCGAGTTCGACGCCCGAGCCATCCCTTCGGTCGCCTACACCGATCCCGAGGTGGCATGGATGGGGCTGACCGAATCGGAGGCCAAGGAGTCGGGGGTCGATTACCAGAAGCAGGTGTTCCCCTGGGCGGCTTCTGGGCGAGCGCTGGGCCTGGGCCGGGGCGACGGGCTGACGAAGCTCCTGTTCGAGCCCGACAGCCACCGACTGCTGGGGGCCGGCATCGTGGGTGTCAACGCAGGCGATCTGATCGCCGAGACGGTGCTGGCGCTCGAGATGGCAGCTGACGCTGAGGACATCGGCCTGACGGTCCACCCCCACCCCACTCTGTCGGAGACGGTCGCGTTCGCCGCGGACATGGCCGCCGGGACGATCACCGACCTCATGCCGCCCCGCCCCCGGGAAGGCGCCCGGGCCTGAGCGCCGGCCTCCCGGATTAGGGCTGACTTCGCCCTACTACAGAAGACGCCAGAGGACAATCAGCGCGGCGAGGAGCCCGGCGCTCAGCACTAAGAGTCGCCCCTTCCGCTGTCGGGCTCGGGGCAAGGGTCGGCCACCCGGCCGCGGCGCGGGCATCGCAAACTCCTCGGCGGCGAGTACGTCGTGTGCCTCCGCGATCCCGGTGGGATCCTCCGGTAGCCGCACGGGCCCGTGAGGGTGGAGCTCCGGGTCCGGACCGGGAACCACGAACGCCTCGGCGGCCAGAATGTCGTG
>VAWT01000041.1 GCA_005883415.1 Actinomycetota bacterium
TGATCAACTTGGAGTCCGGGTCGGTCACGTTCACCCTCCCCGCCGGCACCTCGGGCGGCGCGTACGGGGTCGGGGTGCCCGCCAGCCGCCGGCCCTGCGCGTCCCGGCCATGCACGCGATGGTGCTCAAACGCCTCGTTTCCCGCGCGCTCGGCGGCCAGATCGCCCTCCAGCCGCTCGGCCGCCTGAAGCAGCCGCTCAGAGCGCGAGCGCCCAACCGGATCGGGATGCTCCCAGCGATGCTGCTCGAGTTGGCGCTCCGCGTCACGCAGCCACCCCTTGCGACCCTGAACCCGCGCCACGATCCGCCCGGGGTCGAACTCGTACTCCGGGTCGGCCGACGCCTGGACCTCGGCCTCCTCGGCCAGCTCCTCACCCTCGTTCTCGCCGGCAAGCTTGCGCCTCGCCTGGCGGAAGAACTCGCGCCTGCCCTCCGGCGTGCGCAACTGCTCGGGCAGCTCATCGCCACGCTCCTCACCGAGCCTCTCATCCTCCGCCTCGTCCGTCGCCCTGACCCGCGCAACCATCTCTGCGGCGATCTTCCCGAACTCCTCGTTGCGCGCCCGGCTGGCGTTACCCGACAGCCGAGTGCCATCGATCGCGACCACCCCAGGCTTCACCAACCCGGCCTGATCACACAGCCGCAGCACCTCGCTGAACAAGTCAGCCAACGCGCCCTGGTGACGCACAATGAACCGGGCGATCGTGGCGTGATCAGGCACCACGTTGCCGGTAATCACCCGATAGGCCACATCCTGACGACAGTGACACTCGATCGCCCGCGACGAGCGCACATCGGTCGCGAACGCATACAACACCAACCTCACCATCATCGACGGCTCGTACGCCGCCCGGCCGTGCCCATCAGCCCGATACGCGCCATAGAACGCCGACAAATCCATCTGACCCACGGCATCGATCACGAACCACGCCAAGTGATCCGCCGGAAGCCAATCCCGCACGTCCGGCGGCAGAAGAAACCCCTGCTCACGCCCACTCTCAATGAAGTTCTGCGGCATACAGAAATTATGTTAAACGTGCCGGACAGAACCTCCTTTGTGCGACGGCCTCACGAAGCAGGGGCAGTCTCGAAGGCCGTGATCGCCGCGCTCGAGACTTCTGCTCCCGGGACAAAAGGAGCGGCTACGAATCGTCCGCGGAGACGACCGGAGTGCCGCTAGCGCGGTCCTGTCCGAAGACGACCGCTCCGCAGACGCCCACGCCGAGAGCAGCGATGGCGCTGGCTGACCCCGTCACCGGCAACGGAGAAGTCGAGTGGGCCGCCGCGCGGCGGCCCGTCGTTGTAGGCCCACCACAAATCCGGGCTTCAGGGGAACGGGCGAGCCTGACTGCGTGTGCAGCGGGCGGCATGCCGGATCACAGTGGTTCCGGCGTGCGGCCGGATTTCCTTAACGGCTGGTTGCCAGAGTCTTACGGTTGGCGCCCGCCGGCGATTTGTTAATCGTTTTGACGCGGGTGCCGTGCTCTACTGCTCGGTGACTCCCGGTCCATCAGGAGACGAGTCGATCACGCCTAGGGTCTCCTTTGGATCGTCCTTGGCCTGCCCCCAAGAACCAACAAGGAGAAGTAATGCGACATCTGACACGCAGTTGGTTGACTGCGTCGATCCTTGGTCTCGTGGCCATCGCGACTGCAGCGATCCCCGTGTCTGCCGCCGCCGCCGGGTACACCTCGCCCGTAGTGGGACACGTCTATGTTGACGACAACACGCCCGGGACGAACGCCATCGGCGCATTCGACCGTCACGCTGACGGATCGCTTACCCCGGAGTCCGGCTCCCCATTCGTCGCGGGCGGTGCTGGAACCGGATCCGGGCTCGCGTCTCAAGGCGCGCTCCAGATCTCCGCTGACGGCCGCTTTCTGATCGCCGCCGATGCGGGCAGCAATCAGATTTCGGTGCTGCGGATCGAGCCCGACGGCACACTCAGACTCGTCCCAGGCGGCATCGTGTCATCTGGCGGCATTTTGCCTGTCAGTGTCACGATTCACGATGCCCTCGTGTATGTGGCGAACGCCGGCACCGGCGGTAGTAGCTACACGGCGTTTCACCTGAGCCGCTGGGGCCGTCTGCGTCCAATCCCCGGCGACACGGTAACGTTGCCCGCCG
>VAWT01000042.1 GCA_005883415.1 Actinomycetota bacterium
GCCACGGACGCCTTGCTGGCGGCGGGCGCGCTGCACCGCGCCGTGGACCGGATCGCGGGCGAGCTCGCACCCGCGATCTAGCGCTCGTCGTCCAGCCCTTCCCGGTCTGCCCACTCCAGCAGCCGATCGAGGGAGTACGCGCGCTCGTCGATCCCTTGGTGCAGGTCGCCTAGCCTCGCAAAGCGGGCGGGCACCGTCGCGATCGTGAATTCCTCCGGCTCGAGGTCCTCGATCTCCTCCCAGCGCACCGGCGTCGACACGGTCCCTTGCTTGACGCCGCGGACTGAGTACGCGCTCGCGATCGTGTGATCGCGGGCGTTCTGGTTGTAGTCGACGAACACCTTGTCGGGGTCGCGATCCTTGCGCCACCACGTCGTGGTTGCGTCACCCGGCGCGCGGCGCTCCACCTCCCGCGCGAACGCCAGCGCCGCTCGACGCACATCGGCGAACCCCCATCGGGGCTCGATCCTGACGTAGACGTGCAAGCCGGATCCACCCGAGGTCTTCGGCCATCCGATGATGCCGAGCTCGTCCAGCAGCTCGCGGGCCACCGCCGCCACCCGACGGACCGTCCCGAAGCCGGAGGAGGGCATCGGGTCCAGATCGATCCGCCACTCGTCGGGCCGCTCGGTATCTGCCCGGCGCGAGTTCCAAGGATGAAACTCGACGGTCGACATCTGCACCGCCCAGATCACGCTTGCGAGGTTGGTCACGCACAGCTCATCGGCGTGGCGCCCGTAGCGGGGAAAGTGGACCCGAACAGTCTCGACCCATTCTGGCGCTCCGGCCGGCAGCCGCTTCTGGTGGACCTTCTCACCGTCGACGCCGCTCGGGAAGCGGTGCAACATGCAAGGTCGGTCACGCAGCGCGCGAACGATCCCGTCGCCGACGCTGACGTAGTAGCGGGCCAGGTCGAGCTTGGTCTCTCCGCGTGCGGAGAAGTAGATCCGCTCAGGGTGCGAGATGCGGACGGCGTGGTCGCCGACCTGTAGCTCTACGGCGCCGTCGCTCGACGATCCCGGCAACTGTCAGCCTCGCAGGTGCGGGGGAAGCCGGATCGTGTCGATCGCGGGCCCGGGCCCTGGCCAGCCGAGCACCACTCCGCAGGGAGCGTGATCAACGACATAGCGAGCCTCCCGGCCGAGGCTCTTCGGTCCCAGGCGTATGAGCGTCACGTCGGCCTCGGTA
>VAWT01000043.1 GCA_005883415.1 Actinomycetota bacterium
GCGCGTTGACCTCGTTGACCTCCTCCTCGGTGTGCCCCTGGAGCACTCCCAACAGCACCTCAATCGACAGAAGCCTCGTATCGCGCTCCGAGATCCGCCCCAGGAACTCGGTCTGCACGCGGTCTACCGATGACCCCTCCGCGAGCGCCACCGCGATCCGGCCCAGCGAACGACAGAGCGGGACAAATGGCCCCAGCACCTCCATGTCCTCGCTGGGGATGGCGGGCACGTTCACCGCACTCGTTACGACACCGCCGGTCAGCGCCGCTATCACCTGCTCGGCCGCTTGATAGCCGGCCCGATCGGTGGCCTCCGCAGTCGAGGCCCCGAGGTGCGGCGTCACGATCACGTTTGGGTATCCGAACAGCGGGTGCTCGGTGGCCGGCTCAGACGAGAACACGTCGAGCGCCGCGCCCGCTACCTTGCCGGAGTCCAGTGCGGCCTTCAGGTCGTCCTCGACGACCAGAGGGCCGCGGGCCACGTTCAGCACGCGCACCCCGTCCTTGCACTTGGCGAGCGCCTCGGCGTCGAGCCAGCCCTCGGTTTCGGGCGTCTTGGGCAGGTGCAGGGTAAGGAAGTCCGCCGCGGCGTAAACCTCATCGGAGGAGGACGCCTGCTCTACGCCTAGCTCGCGGAAGCGCTCAGTGGCGACGTAGGGATCGAACGCCATCACGCGCATGCCGAACCCGCGGGCCCGCTGGGCGACCAGCTGTCCGATGCGCCCGAACCCGAGGATCCCGAGCGTCTTTCCGTCCAGCTCCACGCCTGAGAACTTCGAGCGCTCCCAAGCGCCGCCGATGAGCGATGCGTGAGCCTGGGGAATGTTGCGAGCCAGCGCCAATAGCAGCGCCATGGTGTGCTCGGCGGCGGTGATCACGTTCGACTGGGGGGCGTTGGCGACGACGATCCCCCGCTTGGTCGCAGCGGGAACGTCCACGTTGTCGACTCCGACTCCCGCTCGTCCGACGGCGCGCAGGCGCCCGGCCTTGGATAAAAGCTCGGCGTCGAGCTTGGTGGCCGAGCGGATCAGGATCCCGTCGTAGTCACCGATCCGCTGGGTGAGCTCCTCGCGCGAAAGGCCAATACCGACGTCCACGTCGAAGTGCTCCTTCAGCAGGTCGATGCCGGAGTCACCGATCTTCTCCGCCACGAGCACGCGCGGCCTCTCCAGGGCCTGCGCTTCGGGTGCGAGCGCCGAGGCCGTCATCACATCCGCTCCAGCACCCAGTCGACGCAGGCGGTCAGGGCCTGCACGTCTGCCGGGTCGGTGGCGGGAAACATCGCCATCCGCAGCTGGTTTCGCCCCAGCTTGCGGTAGGGCTCTACGTCAACGATCCCGTTCGCCCGTAGCGTGGCCGCCACGGCCGCGGCGTCCACTTCGTCGGAGAAATCGATCGTGCCCACGACCAGCGAGCGCTTCTCGACGTCCTGCACGAACGGCTCGGCGGATTCGTGAGCCTCGGCCCACCCGTACAGCAGGTCCGAGGATTCTCTGGTCCGCGCCACCATGGCCTCGAGGCCACCGAGGGCAAGCATCCAATCGAGTTGGTCGGCGAGCAGGAACAGGGTGGCGATCGCGGGCGTGTTGTACGTCTGGTCCTTGGCCGAATTCTCGAGCGCGATCGCCAGCGACAGGAAGTCCGGTATCCATCGCTTCCTCGGCCGCTCGGTAGTTAGCACTTCGATCCGTCTGAGCGCCGCGGGCGAAAGCAGCGCCAGCCACAGCCCACCGTCCGAGGCGAAAGCCTTCTGCGGGGCGAAGTAATAGGCGTCGGACTGACTGACGTCGACCGGCAGCCCGCCCGCACCCGAGGTGGCGTCCACCAGGACGAGCGCGTCACCGGCCCCCGGCGGGCGGATCACCGGCACCATCACGCCGGTCGAGGTCTCGTTTTGCGCCCAGGCGACGACGTCCGCATCGGTGGCCTCGATCCCCACCGGATCGGGTGCGTCGCCGGGTTGAGCCGAATCGATGGTGGGCTCGTCAAGGAATGGCGCGGCCCGCGTGCAGGCCGCGAACTTCGACGAGAATTCTCCGTAGCTCAGGTGAAGAGCGCGATCGCTCACCAAACAGCACGTGGCCGCGTCCCAGAACGCGGTCGTGCCCCCATTCCCGAGCGTAACCTCGTAGTCCTCGGGCGCGGAGAAGAGCTCGCGCACTCCCGCCCGGACGCGCGCGACTAAATCCTTCACCGGCTTCTGGCGATGGGAGGTGCCCATCACCTTCGCCCCCTCGCTCGCCAGCCGGTCGAGCTGCTCGGGGCGGATGCGCGAAGGTCCGGAGCCAAACCGGCCATCAGCGGGTTTGAGCTCGTCGGGGATCTTGAGCGCGGTCTGGGCCTGGGTCATGCGAGCTCCTCGAAGTTAGCGGGATCTACATGCCCAGGCGCGCGGCAAATTGAGGTTCGCCGCCGCTCCCCGGTGGTCGGTCCACCTTTACGCGCCAGTCACGGCGACTCCGGCGAAGTCTAGCGTCGTGACCCGCCCGATCCTTCGTCTACCGCCCCGCGGGCTTGCGAGCGCGGATGATCGCCGCTGCGGCACGTCCGTGCACCCGATGGGTTTCGCGAACCTCTACGTGCTCGAGCCCGGCGTCGGCCAGCGACGCCCGGAAT
>VAWT01000006.1 GCA_005883415.1 Actinomycetota bacterium
ACGAGGCCCGAGAACATCCTCGCGAAACGCGCGAGCGGGGTCAGCGCTCCGGTGCCGTCCCAGGTGTGGTAGCCGTTCACGGTGCGGCCGGAGATTCCCCTTCCCAGGTGGGCCTGGGCGGCGATCAGCGACGGGGGGGACGTCCCCGCGTTGAGCGCGAAGCCGTATTGGGCTTGGCTTGTGGTTGGAACCGGCGGCTTTAGGTTCGTGGGGAGCAACGGGAACGTCTGGGCGACGTTGGCCGCGTTTGGAGCCACCAGTGCGGCCAGTGCGCCGCCGGTGCTGAACAGCCCCGCGAAAGGCGCGGGGATCCCCCCAAACGCAAGCCACGGAGAGCGGCTTCGCAGGACCGCTAGTGCCGCCGATGCCTGCTGGGCGCTCTCGGGCGGACCGCTGCCGCCGTCGTCGTACATCAGACCTGCCAGCTGGGCGGCACCGGCCCGGCCGTTGAAGTTCCAGGTCGCGTAGGCGGTGACCACCGACCCTCCAAGCGAGTGGCCGCCGAGCACTACCTTGCCCCCGAGGCGTCTGGCCGCCGCGATCACATGCTTCAGGTCCTCGACCGCAACCCGCATGCCCCACTGCTTGGCGAACCGCACGCTGGCGTCGGGAATCAACCGAACGTGACGGGAGATACGTCGGTTCGAGAGCCACCCCAGGTAGTAGTCGAACACTGCTTGCGAGCTCGCCTTCCCCGCTTTGGCCAGGTCGAAGACGGACTGGTCCTCGAGCAGGTTCTCGCGACGCTCGACCGACCACACCTGCCACCCCGGCACCTTGGAGACGATCCACCGGGCGAGCGGCACGAAGTACGTGCTGCCCGCGGACGTGCCCGGCTCCAGCACCAGCACGTTGCGGGCCGAGCTCGGTTCGATCTTGAGTACCCCGACCTTGTCGTATCTGGCGGGCGTGCCGGCCGGGGCGGCGCCGCGCATCCAGGTGACGCGCAGCGGGCTCGCAGACGCCGCGCTCGCGCCGACACTTGCCCGGCCGGCGTCCTCAGCAAGCGCAAGCACCAGGCCGGCCAGCACGAACGCCACCAGCGACAGAGCCGGCATCTGCCAGTCCCAGTCGAGCGGGGAGTGGACTATGTAGACGACGAGCGCGGCCACTGGGCCGGCAGCGAGGGCTGGCCTAGCCCGCATCGCCCGTGCCGCGGCGACACCCATTCCCCCAACGAACGTCACGAGCAGCGCCAGCCCGATCACCCCCAGCTCGGCCAGCGTCTGGATCGGCAGGGAGTGCGCATCGGCCGCGGCTTCGGAGAATTGGCGGTAGCGAAGCCACCACACCGCCCATCCGCCGGCACCCACGCCACGGAGCGGCTCATGCTTGAACGCTCTGAACGCCACCCGCCAGTACGCGTAGCGGTTGCTCTGAAGCGTCGTGTACCGCGACGGGCCCGCGCTCAGTGCGGTGGCCGAGCCTTCCTTGGCGCCGACCACGATGGCCCCTGCCAGGCCCGCGCAGATCAGCGCCGTGACCAGCCAGGGCGCTGCCCTCGGCAACCGAAGCCGTCCGCGGTCGACCGGACGGCGCTGGAGGACCCATTGGCCGAAACAGGCCGCGGCAGTGATGACGAGCAGCAGGACAAGCACGACAGCCCCTTGCCACTCACGGGTCGAGAGCGTCCCTGCCAGTGAGGTCACGCCACTGAACGGCGCGGCCGCTGCCGCCGCGAGTCCTCCGGCCGCGATCGTCACGATCAGCCCTTCGAGCTGTTCGCGCCGGGGCGCCAGTACGACGAGGGCGACGATGCCGGCCGCGCACGCGAACAGGGCCCCGCGCGAGAATGACAAGTAGAGACCCAATCCGAGCGGCGCCGACGCGGCGGCCGCCGCCGCACGCAGGCGCGGATCCCGGTCGCGGTCGCCGGCCAACCGGGCGCAGAGCACAAACCCAAGAGCAGCCAGCTCGCCCATCGCGTTCCAGTACGTGAGCGGCTGCTCGAGGCGACCTCGCGCACTGACCGACTGCGAGAAATGAAGCAGGCCCGGCAGCAGACGCCCCGAGATTCCGTAGCCGGTCACGATCAGCGTTCCGGCCGCGAGCGCCGGCTCTACGGCCAGCTGCGACCTACCCCGTAAAAGCATTGCCGCGGCCAGCAGGGTGCCGATGTACAGGACGGCGATCTGACCCGCGTGGTAGGCGCTTCCGGCGATCGGTGCCCAGGCGATCGAACCAAGCGTCCAGGCCGCGTGAAGAACGCGAGCGCTGTCGGACCGGCGAGCAGCACGGCGCGGGCGCCGATGAGCACGCCGCGGCTCATGGGGCTAGTGGACCGTGCGTACGGGGAGAACCACTAGCGGTGCGCGTCCTGGAGCGCGCGCCGTACCAGTCGCGTGGCTATCAGCGGCTGGCGCTCGGTTTCGGGTCGCACCGCCGCCGTGGACGCGGCTGCGATCTGCTGCCGGACTCCCACCCTGAAGGTGGCGGCGTCAAAGCGGGCCGCGTTACGGACGCACGCGGCCGGATCGACTGCGGCGTCGTCGAATTCGAGCACCGCTCGGGCCAGCTCCGCCGGGCCGCCGGACCAGAAGCATCCGGTCACACCGTCGATCACGTTCTCAAGCGCGCCTCCGCCGTGGCGCGCGATGACTGGCCGGCCGGCCGCCTGGCTCTCGACCGCCGCGATCCCGAACTCCTCGATCGAGGTCAAGATCAAAGCCCGGGCCCCCTGCAGGATCTCCGCCACGGTCGCGTCAGACACGCGGCCGGCGAACGACACTGTGGGCCCTGCCTGGCGGCGCAGTGTCCGCGCCAGCGGCCCGTCGCCGATGATCGTGAGCGGCAGGCGCAACTGGTTGAACGCCTCTATGGCTACATCGATCCGCTTGTGCGGCATCAGCTCAGACACGAGCGCATAGTGGCCGCGGACCGGTCCTGGGCTGAAGCGACCGGTCTCGACTGGCGGGTAGACAACCTGCGCTTCGCGGCCGAAGAAGGAGCGGATTCTGGCCTTGGTGGTATGGGAGTTGGCGACGTAGCGGTCCGTGTGCCTGGCGGCCATCCGATCCCAATGACGCCAGCGACGGAACGTGACTCCCAGGAATCTCCGCGTCAGCGGGTTATGGCAGCGGGCGAGAGTCTGCTCGCGGTCGTTCCAGGCGTAGCGGAAGGGGTTGTGGCAGTAGCTCACGTGCAGCGTGCGCCCATCGCACATGATCCCGTGCGCCCACGCCGAGGAGCTCGAAACGACGAGGTCGTAGTCAGAGAGATCGAATGACTCGATCGCCGCTGGATACAGGGGCAGCAGCGTTCGGAACGTCCTCGCTGTGGGATGCAGGCGCTGAAGAAAGGACGTGTGTAGCGATCTGCCGGCGAAGCGCCCCTCGGTCCCATGTTCGTCGTAGATCGCCGTGTAGATGTCCGCTCCCGGACACATGGCACACAGCTCGAGGAACACCCGCTCGGCGCCGCGCAGGTCGAGCAGGAAGTCGTGTACAAGCGCGACCCGCGACTGGGATGCCGGCGGGGCGCCGTTGGTCCTCATTGTGTTCTGGTCTTCGCTGACGCGGGCCGTCATCCGGACTCCTCAAGAAGCTTGCCCATTGCCCTATCGGTGAGCACTGCGGTCCGCCGCCAAGGATAGGCGGCCGCGCGCCGAAGCCCCGCAGCGATCAGTCGTGCGCGGAGCCCCTGGTCACACGCAGCGGCCACCAGCGCGTCCGCCAGCTCTCCGGCGCTTTCGGGATCCACCAGGAGCCCGGCGTCGCCCACCGTCTCGGGCAGCGCCCCGCGGCGGGCCGCGACGACCGGCACCCCGCTGGCCATCGCCTCCAGACAGGGGAGCCCGAAGCCCTCATGGAGCGACGGCACGGCCAGTACGCGGGCTCCGGCGTACAGCGCGGGCAGGTGTGGCTCCGACACGTAGCCGAGGCTGCGCAGGCTGGTGTCCGAATCACGGAGGTAGCCGCGCTCGCCGCCGGCGAGGACCGGCTCGATACCACGCTCGCGCAGCGCGCGGGCCGCCGCTTCGAGCCCTGCAATGTTCTTACGCGCTGAGCGGGTACCGAGCGCCAGTGCGTAGGGTCGTTCCAGCCCGAAAGCCCGCCTGGCCGGGGCTGGATCGACGGTGGGTCGAAAGCGCTCATCAACCCCGGCTGGGATGACCTTGACCCGATCCGGCGCTATCCCGAGGAGCTCGACCAGCTCGGTTCGGGCGAACTCCGACACGGTGATCACCAGCCGCGCTCGGCGCGCTATCAGCGGCAGCATGCGGCGCTGGTAGGCGACGTACGTGCGCGAGTACGCCTTCGGCAGGCGCAGCGCGGCGGCGTCGTGGATAACGACGACGTTGCGCCGATCGGTGACTGGCGCGAGGTTGGCGGGGCAGTAGAGGAGCGCGCTGCCACGCGCCTGCGCTGGCAGTACCGCCTGCTCCCAGAGGTGGCCTGCGCGGTGCGCCAGCCCGCGCCGGGGGGACAGCACGCGGTAACGGTCCGGGCGCATCGCCGGCAGCCGCAGCGCCATCTCTCGCGCCAGACGTTCGACGCCGCCGATCTGCACCCGGATCGCGGCCCGGGCATCGATCGTGACCAGTGGCGGGCGGCCTTTTACTGCCGCGGACCGGCCCGTCGCTAAGCCCTGCGGGCGGCGCGGCGCAGGCACGTGCCGAGCGCCAGCAGACCGAACCCAGTCAGCGCTGCCAGCGGAGCGTCGTAGCCGGTCACCGGCAGCGAATTGCCGGACGTGGCCTGCGACGTCGAGCTCGTGGAGCCCGTCGCGGTACCGGTCGTGGTCGTGGTCGAACTCGAGGGGCTCGACGTGGACGAGCTCGTGGCGGTCGGCGTCGAACTCGACGCCGGTGCGGACGACGTCGAGGACGGAGGCGTCGAGGAGTTCCCGCTCTGAGAATTCGTCGAGCCATGGCTCGAACCGGAGAGCGGGTCGACGTACTGCTGGTCGCCGGCGGATGGGCCGCTGGCGAGCCCTGTCGCGGGAGCGAGCAACGCGGCCGCTACGGCCGCAATCAGACATACGGTCAGCTTGCGGGGCATTTGGAGCGGCGAAGTATTGCATCCGGCCCACGAGCGAGGGCTGCACCACTGCCGAGAGCCTCACCCCGTCGTGATCCTACGACACGCTCGCGAGCAGCCCGCCAGCAGGCGATAGCCTCGGCGACGCGATGCGCCTGGTTATCAGCTACTCCGGGGTGCTGGGGGGCGCGGAGCGCGCCCTGGTCGAGCTGGCGGACACGCTCGGAGCTGACTCGTGTCTCGCCTGTCCGCCTGGCGCGCTCGCCGACGCGGCCCGCACGCGCGGGCTGCGTGTATTCGTGCTGCAGGAGCGCCGCCTCGAGCTTCGCGGGCAGCGCATTCTGGCGGCGGCACGGCTCACCGCGCACGCGCGCGAAATCCGCGCGCTGATCGACTCCCTGGACCCCGAGCTGGTCGTCGCATGGGGGATGCGCTCCGGGCTCGCGTTGTGGCTAGTCCGCGCCCGTCGCCGTGCGCCGATCGTCTTTGCCCACAACGACTTCCTGCCTGGGCCGGTCATCGGCGCGCTCGTACGCGCCGCCGCTAGGGCCGCCGACCGGGTGCTGGTGCCCTCCTCCGCCGTCGCCGGCGACCTCGACCCTGCCGGGCGCCTAGGTGACCGGCTTGCGGTCGTCAACCCGGCCGTCGAGATCGAATCGTTTGCGGGCTTCAACGGCCAGCCGGCGCACCCACCCGAGGTCCTGGTATTAGGAGCGTTGGTGGACTGGAAGCGCCCCGACCTGGCGCTTGAGGCGCTCGCGATCGCCCGAACGCGCCGCTCCGAGTTGCGTCTACGGCTGGTGGGCGCGCCCATTGGGGCGTCGGCAGAGAAGCTCTCGGCTCGGCTCCGTCATCGTGCCTCACAGCCCGACTTGGCGGGCGCTGTCGAGTTCGTGGGCTTCGTCGCCGATCCGCGCCCGGAGCTCTCGCGTGCCACCTGCCTGTTGCACTGCGCGCCGCGCGAGCCTTTTGGTCTAGCCCTGGTGGAGTCGTTGGCTGCCGGTCGCCCGGTGGTGGCGCCAGACGCCGCGGGCCCACGGGAAATCGTCGATCACTCGTGCGGGATCCTGTATCCGCCCGGTGACGCGCACGCAGCCGCCGTCGCCGTGCTGCGGTTGATCGCCGACCCGCTCCAGGCTTCGGCCATGGGCGCACGCGCCCGGCAACGGGCGCGGGCGCGTTTTGACCTGACGCAGGTGCGCTCGCGGTTTGCAGCTGTCACGTGCCCCGTCGGGCAGCGCCGCTCGCCGGCCCGCCCCGAGGCGGCAGGGGCCCTTGCGCTCGTGACCGTCACCCGTAACTCATCAAGTGAGCTGGAGCGGTTGCTCGAATCTGTGGCGCGCCACCTGCCGGGCACCAGGGTGCTGGTGGTCGACTGCGCCTCAGAAGACCGCAGCCGCGAGATAGCGCTGCAAAAGCGCCAGGGGGTCCGCACCGAGCTGATCGCGCTTGAGAGCAACGACGGCTTCGGCGCGGGCTGCAACCGGGGCTTGGCGGCCGTGACCGAACCCGTCACAGCGCTGGTCAACCCTGACGTCGAGCTGATCGACGACTCGCTGCTGGCATTGGTGGAGGAGGCGCTACGGCCGGCCGGCCCGGAGCGACTGCTGGCGCCGCTCGTGCTCTCGCCCGACGGCTCGCGGCAAGACAGCGTCCACCCCCGTCCCGGGTCCGCCGCGGAGCTCGCGCGCTCTCTCATTCCGCCTGCGCTCGCCATCGGAAGGCTCGGGCCGTCGCTCGGGCTCGCGCCCTGGCGCTCGCGCACGTCGAGGCGTGTTGGCTGGGCGGTCGCCTGCGCCCTGGTCGGGCGGACCGACACCCTCGTCCGCGTGGGGCCGTTCGATGAGCGGATCTTCCTCTTCGGCGAAGACCTCGACCTCGGGCTGCGTTCCCGCGAATTGGGCATCGAGACCTGGTTCTGGCCGCAGGCCAGGGTCATCCACGCTCGCGCCCATGCCACCGCGCCAGCCTTCGGCGGCGAGCCATTCGAGCTGCTCGCGCGGGCCCGCCACGAGGTTGTCGCCCGTCGCCTCGGTCCGCGGTACGCACGGCTCGACGATTCGACCCAGACGCTCACGTTCGCCTCCCGGCGCCTGCTCAAGTGCGCTCTCGGTCGTGAAGCGAAGAGGGAGCGCCGGCAGCTCGAGGCGATCCGCGCCGTGCGCCGCTCGCCGTGACCGCGCCGTGAGCCCTCTCGCCTCGAGGCGCGCGGTTGTCACGGCCTCAGTCGCCGCAGGCGTTATCGCAGTAGTCGTGGTAGTCGTGGCCGTGATCGCGCCGGGCGGCAGGGGATCACGCGCTCGAGGTCCAGCCCCTGTGACTTCGGGCCCGACCACGAACTCGCTTGCCCCCGCGCCACAGGCGCCAGGTGAGCAGCTAGGCGCAAACGTCAACCTGCTCTTCATCCTGCGCGGCCTCACTGCCGCACAGGTCGACGCACAGCTGAAGGCGGTACATGCAACCGGCGCAACCCTCGCCCGCGCGGATGCGCTGTGGGAGCTATCGGAGCCTTCCCCGCCGGTCGGCGGGATTCACCGCTACGACTGGACCTTCGACGACGCGGTAGCCGCGTCGCTCGCCGCCAACCGCCTGCGGTGGCTGCCGATCGTCGACTACTCGGCGGGGTGGGCCCGTTCGCTCCCAGGGCAGGACCACTCCCCACCGCGCTCCAGCGCCGACTATGCCGCTTACGGCGCCGCGCTCGCCGCGCGCTACGGCCCCGGCGGCGTGTTCTGGCGCGCGCATCCGGAGCTCCCGGCGATGCCCGTTGAGGAATTCGAGATCTGGAACGAGCCCGACAGCGTGTACTTCTGGACTCCTCGTCCAGACGCGGCGCGGTATGCGCAGCTGTACGCGGATGCGCGCGCGGCCATCCACGCGGTGGACCCCGGCGCGCTAGTGCTCGTCGGCGGACTGTCGGCCGCTGTGACCTTCCTTCCGCAGCTGCTTGATGCGGACCCGGGGCTCCGAGGGAGGATCGACGGCGTCGCGATTCACCCATACGGGGGCTCGCCCGCGGCAGTGCTGGCCAAGGTTGTGGCCACGCGTCGGACGCTCGAGCGACTAGGTCTTGCCACCGTGCCGCTTTACGCGACCGAGTTCGGCTGGACTACGAGACCGCCGGGCGCGCTCGATTACCTGCCGGCTCGGCTGCGCCCGCATTACATCGAGCGGACACTGCAGGCCCTCGCGAGCAGCGGCTGCAACGTCGCGACGACCATCCTCTACACGTGGTACTCGCCCCAGAGCGACCCCCATAACAGCCAGTACTGGTACGGGATCAGCCCACCGGGGGCACGCGGCAGCCTTGACGTGACGGCGTTCTCGGCCGGGCTGCGGGCGGCGCAAAGGCAGGTGCAGGCGCGGCGCGACCGCGGCTGCTAACGCGGCGCGGGACCGCGGCTGCTAACGCGGGGCGATGAGTTCTGGGCCGCGGTCGGGTCGTAAGGTAAGACGTCGGCGTGCGCCCGGCGAAAAATCCGCGACCCTGACCTAAGGAGGTAGAGATGCCCGACTATACGATTGGAACCCGCGAGGAATGGCAATCGGCTCGCGACGAGCTGGCGAAGCTCGAGGCCGAGCACGCCGAGCTTGGTCAGAAGGTCACCGAGCAGCGGCGCCAGCTTCCGTGGGTTCCGGTGGAGAAGGAGTACGAGTTCGACACCGAGGACGGCAAGAAGACGCTGGCTGAGCTGTTCGAGGGACGCTCGCAGCTGCTGGCCTACAACATCATGTACGGGCCCGACTATGAACTCGGGGCGTGCCCCGGGTGCACAAACCTCGGGGACGAGCTCGACGGCACGCTCGTTCACCTGAACCACCGCGACGTGACGCTGATCTGCTTTTCGCGCGCACCCATCGATCGACTCAGGGCCTATAAGCAACGGATGGGTTGGCAGTTCCCGTATGTCTCGACGTATGGAACGGACTTTCCGTTCGACTTTGGGCTCGCCCTCACACCCGAGCAGGCCCAGCAGATCCCCCAGGTCAAGGCGATGATTGACAACCCGCCGGAGTGGCTCGAGGAATGGGGACGGCAGGTCGGAGCCAAGCTCGAGGATGGCCTGCGCGAGGGTCCGAGCTACATCGCGTTCGCGCGCGAGAACGGGACCGTGTACCACACGTACACTGTGATGGCGCCGGATCCGTTCGTCGCCCCGTACCACTCGTTCCTGCTCGAGCGGACGCCCAAGCCTCGGCCCGATGAGCCCCGGGCTTGGCGCAAGGACGAGTACCCGAACTGACAGCTACCCGCGCTGCCCCTCGGCCACGAAGCCCGCGTTCAGCAACCGCACAGCCTGAGCCCCGCTGTCGCCCGAGTTCAGCAGGACGACGCCGACCCACGTCCGCCCGCGACGTGCCGTTGCCACGAGGCACTGCCCGGCAGTAGTCGTGTAGCCGCCCTTGACGCCATCTGCGCCCGGGTAGCCCAGCACGTACAGCGGGTTGTTGTTGTAGAGCCACAGCTTTCCGCCCTTGATCGGGAGGGGCATCACCGCTTTCGATGAACCGACGATCCGCGCCAGCAGGGGCTGGTCGAGCAGCGAATGGGCCAGCAGCGCCAGATCCGATGCGCACGAGTAATTGCCCTTGTCGACGATCCCCGACTCGGTCGTGAAGTGGGTGCAGCTGAGACCCATCGCCCGGGCCTTGGCATTCATCATCGCGATGAATCGCTGCTGCGTTCCGGCCACGCGCTGCGCCAGCGCGATCGCCGCGTCGTTGCCCGAGGGCAGCATCAAGCCGTAGAGGAGCGTCTCCACCGACACCTTTTTGCCCAGCGGCAGCAGCCCGATCCCGGAGCCCACGAAATGCACCACTTGCGGGGTGATCA
>VAWT01000007.1 GCA_005883415.1 Actinomycetota bacterium
GATCTCGGCGCCGAGCGAGCAGGACGCGGCGGAGGTTGTGCTCCTCGTTCCCGATCCAGACGGGGAGACCGGGCGCCGGGCGACGGCGGCCGTGATCCGGGAGCTCGAGTCGGGACTGCCAGGATTCGCATTCGCGCTGGGCCGCAGCCGCCACGCGGCCGACCCGCTCGCCGTACAACGGGCCGGGAACGAGGCGCTCCTGGCGGCGAACGTGGTGGAAGGCGCCCCCGAACGCTCGCAGCTGGCCTACGAGGAGACCGGCACCTACCAGCTGTTACTGCCGCACATGAACGATCCGGCGGAGCTGCAGCGGTTCTACGACGAGACGGTCCGCCCTCTCGTGGCCTACGACGAGCAGTACGAGACCGATCTCTTGGGAACGCTGTCGACGTTTCTCGACTGCGACGCGAACGTGAACGCCACGGCCGCGCGGCTGATCACCCACCGCCACACGATCAGATACCGGTTCGAGCGCGTGCGCGAGCTCACCGGGCTCGACGTCTCCTCGACTGACGGCCGCGAGAAGCTGTCTCTGGGGCTGAAGGCCATGCGCGTGCTCGGCATCGCCGCTCCGCGCGGACCGGCGACCGAGCCTGGCGCCGAGGGGGGACGGGTCCCGCACTAGCTGCGTGTGTGATCGCGGTCTAGCCGCCGGCGACCGCCGGCAGCATCGTCGGCGGCTTCCCTGCGCCGGCGCTCGCGGTGCATGCCTCGTAGCGGTAGGTGGCGCTGAACCTGCGTCCGTCGTCTGTGGCGGCGATCACGGTGACGGTGTGGCCGCTCCCCGCCGCCAGGCGAAGCTCGACCCCACGGGTCAGTGACCGGCCGCGCAGCAAGCCGGCGGGCTTCCCGTCGACCAGGAGCTTGAGCGAACCGACGTCGGCCGGCTGCCCGTTACGCCCGCCGACGCGGATGAGCCCGTCGCGCACGCAGCCACCCGATGGTGGCTGGCTCAGGAACGCGTTCAGGTTCGGCGCGCTCGAGACCGCCGCTGTCTGCGCGCCCTTCTTGCGCGTGACGGTGACCGCGGCGCGACCGGAGATCGAACCCACTGTGGCGGTGATCGTGCCGCTGCCGCTGGTCCTGGCGGTGAACGTGACCGGATTGCCCGGATTGGGCGAGAAGGTTCCAAGTGCCGGCGAGACCGACCAGCTGGGCGAAACGGAGACCGAGTTCCCATACCCGTCCCGTCCGGCGGCGCTGAACGACCCGTGTCCGCCGACGCGTATCTGGGCGCTCGCCGGCGTGACGGAGATGCTGGCCAGCGTTGCGGCGTTCACTGTCTCGGTCTGGGTGCCGTTCGTGTAGCCGGGAGCGCTCGCGGTCAGCAGCGGCTGTCCGGCGTGGGTGTCGCTGTAGTAGAAGCTCGCGCCGGTCGTCGAGCCAGCGGGCACGGACACGGTGATCGAGGAGCTCCAGGGCCCACCGGGCGCGGTGGCGAACGTTCCGGCAGACGAGCTCGAGCTGAGCGTGATCGTGGTCGCGGAGCCTGTCGTCTGAGAGACCGCGATGCTCATTGGCCCCGAAGGACTGCCGGCCGTGAGCGCCTGGGGAGTGCTGGCGAACGACAGCGACGGGGTCGGCGTGCCGCACTGGTAGTCGGCGTCGAAGCCGCCCGACGGATACTGGGCCAGGCCCACGCCTCCGGTCGTGATGCCCCCGCCGGCGCAGTTAGCCTGTGCCTGGCTCAGGGTGCTGGCCCCGGGAATCCAGCTCTTGTAGGCGGCAAAGGTCGACGTGCCACCGGTGATCGACTGCCAGTCCGAGGACGTTGCATAGAAGCCCACGCGCGCGGCGCCCGCCGACTTGAGGTAGTCGACTTCCCCCTGCAGCTCATCGACGTTGAAGGTGGTGTTCGAGGTCCAGCTATTCGCCGATTCGACGTCCAGCCACCAGGCGTTGGACACAGGCGTACGGGTAGAGCCGGCCGGCGCCCAGCCTAGGGAGATGTAAGCGCTCACCGCGTCCTGGTAGCTGTCGGCCGCGGCGTTCCAGCCGTAGTCGTAAGCGCACTCGGCGGTGTCCGATCCGGGGTTGGAAGCCGTGTTGCACTGCTCGGGGGAGGTCTGACCGTTCGGCCAGTGCGTAGAAAGCGCCGGCCCGGGATCGGCGGTGTTGGTGTACAGCTGCGCGTTCATTCCCGCCCACTGAAGCTGGCTCGGCCCGTCGCCGGTGCCCCCGCAGGGGTTTGCGCTGAACGGCTTGCCGGCGTTGATGCCGACGATCCCGAACGCGGGTGTCGAGGGGAAGGTGGAGTTGCACTGCGGGTAGGAGATGTCGTAGCCGACCGTCGAGCCGGCGGCGGCGCCGCTCACGGGTGATCTCAGCCCGGCGCCGGCGAGACACGCCCAGCAGCACGAGCGGCCACAGGACGATCGCCAGGATCGCCGATGCGAGCAGCCTGAACGTGGCGACGTTGGTGAAGTAGTGGTGCGCGCTGGCGATGATGAGTCCGATGATCAGCCAGACGACGGTGCCCAGCCCGGCACGGCTACGTCCGACCGCCACCTAACGGCCCTCGCTCCGCTCGGTCGGGACCAGCTCGTCATCCGCCAGTCCCTCGTCGTGTAGGGACGCCCGCTCCTCGTGCAGACGCGCTTCCGCGCGCTCCCGCTCGGCCTCCCGCTCAGCAATCCGCGCGCGGCGCTCGGCAACGTCGGCTCGTTGTGCGCGCTCTCCCGCCTGCTCGCGGTGCTCGGAAACGGCGTGCTTGCGCCGCTGACGAAGCTCTCGCGCCTCGGCGCGGTGCCGCGCCCGCGCGCGCACCCCGGGGAGCAGGAACACGAGCAGGCCAACAATGAGTACTGCGATGACGATGATCGCGACCAGCACTCCCGTGGACATGGTGGTGCACCTCCCTTAGTTACCTGGCCATGGAGGCGCCATCCCGCTCTCGCCTGACCTCCGTCGACCGTCGGTGTGAGGCCTGGCTACCCCCAGCTTTATCGCATCCGCGCGGACTGGACGTTTGTTCGAGACGGGGGCGCTAGCCCGCCGCGCTAGAGCGATCAATCTAGTAGGAGTACGAATGATGCCCGCTTCGTCACACAACGGGATCCGTCACCGCCCTCGCCCCACGCCACTGCACGCCGCCGGCTTGCTGACGCCAACCGCGGCGATGTTCTCCAAGGTCGCGCTCGAGCGCGATGCCGCGCTGCGCGCGCGCCGCCTGCGGCATGCAATAACCCGATCGCGGTGGCCACGTGCGACCTGGACCGGCTGATGGCACTGGGCGCGACGCCGTTCCTGCTGCCGCTGCATTTCGGCCACGAATGCGTGGCGGAGGTGCGGGCGGTCGGCGAGGGCGTCAAGACCGTGCGCCCGGGCGATCGGGTGGTCGTCCCATTCCAGATCAGCTGCGGCGAGTGCCGAATGTGCCGCGCGAGCTTGACCGGAAACTGCGAGACCGTGCCGCCAATTTCGATGTACGGCTTCGGCGTGGGGGGAGGCCACTGGGGCGGCGTGGCGTCGGACCAGCTCGGCGTGCCGTTCGCCGATGCGATGCTCGTGCCGCTTCCGGACGGGATCGAGCCCGCCGCGGCAGCGAGTGTGGCGGACAACGTCTGCGACGGATACCGGCACGTCGCGCCCTATGCCCACGAGCTGTTGGCACGGGATCCGGACGCCGAGATGTTGATCGTCGCCGGCATCCGGCGTCCGGTGCTGAGCGCCAGCATCACCCTCTACGCGGGTCTGGTGGCGCAGGCGCTCGGGATACGCGCAGTCCATCTAGTCGATGGCCGCAGACACGTACGCGAGCACGCCGAGCGCCTCGGCCTCGAGGCGCATCGTCCCAAAGAGCTTCGAAGGCTGCCGCTGTTTCCGCTGGTCATGGACGCCAGCGGAAGTCCGGCAGGCCTAGCCGCCGCCTTGAGCCACACCGCGCCCGACGGGATCTGCTCGAGCGCGGGCAGCATCCATCGCACCGCCCGGATCCCTGCGGGCATGATGTTCGGACGCAACGTGACCTGCCGCATCGCACGATCGCACGCTAGGGCGGTGATCCCCGAGGTGCTGGGGCTGATGCAAGAAGGCAAGCTGTCGCCTGAGCTGGTGACCTCCGATCTGGCCTCGATGGACGAGGCTCCAGAAGCGATCAAGCGCCACGTCCTCGGCGACGCGACCAAGACGGTGCTAGTGGCGTGAGAGTCAGCGGCGGGCGGCGATCCGCTCATCCGCGCGGCGCTTGCCCTGCTCGGGAATGAGCTTGCTGAACTTCGAGCGGTGGTCGGCCACCCACCGGTAGACGCGGTCGGTGATCTCCGGCGCGGCGGCTAGCGCCGCGGCGGGCGCCCGCCCGGCCGGTAGCAGCCTCAGCAGCGGCGGCGCTGCGTATCCCGCCGACC
Organism: Actinomycetota bacterium; assembly: GCA_005883415.1. Taxonomy (GTDB): domain Bacteria; phylum Actinomycetota; class Thermoleophilia; order Solirubrobacterales; family Solirubrobacteraceae; genus Palsa-465. Next base: position 4,347 of record VAWT01000007.1, read on the forward strand.
AGCGTCGGCCGTCAGGCGCCACCAGATGCCAGGAGGCCATCCGCTCTTCCGGAGTTAGATCGGCGAGCAGCTCGTCCGCCTCCGGCGAGCCCAGTCGCAGCGGCCGCAATCGGCGGCCTCTATCGGCCGCCAGCACCCACCCGAGCGACCAACGGCAGAAGCCGCAGTCGGGGTCGTAGAGCAGAATCCACTCAGTAGGATCGCGCGCCATGTCCATCGGCATCATCACCGGCTCGGGCACCCATGCGCTTCCCGAGTTCGAGGATGCCGAACAGGTGAGCGTCGAGACCCCATTCGGCCCGGCCTCGGTGACGCGCGGCAGGTACGCGGGGGCTGACGCCCTGCAGGTCTCGCGTCACGGCGCCGGGCACGTCAGGCTCTCCAATCAAGTCACCCATCGCCCGAACATCTGGGCGCTCAAGCAGCTGGGGTCCACGGCCGTCATCGGGTGCACCGCGTGCGGCGCGGTGGATGCCTCCATCGCGCTCGGCTCGCTCATCGTGTTCGACGATCTGCACTTCATCTCGAACCGGCTGCCCGATGGTTCCCTCTGCACGTTCTTCGCCGAGCCAGGGGATCCGATGCGGGGACACTGGATCCTTCAAGGCGGGCCCTTCTCGACCGGGGTCCGCGCGGCCCTGCTCGAGGCCGCGCTGCAGTCAGGCCACCCCGCCCGGGACGGGGGTACCTACGGATACGTCGATGGGCCCCGGTTCAACACGCCCACGGAGATAGCCCAGTTGGCGCGCTGCGGCGTCGTAGCCGTGAGTCAGACGGGCGGACCGGAGGCGGTGCTGTGCGGCGAGCTCGAGCTTCCGTATGCCCTGATGGGATACGCCACCGATTACGCGAACGAGGTCAAGCCAAGCGATCCCACACCCGTGGCGACCCTGATCGAGTTGATGGGCCGAAGCACGACGATCTTCGCCGACGTGCTGCGGGGCGCCCTGCCGGCGCTGATTCGGTCAGAACCCTCGGCAGCTGGCACCATGTTTCGCTTCGAGCAATAAGCGGGCATGACATGACGGGACGAGCAGTGAGCAATGGACACGCTCCAGCGGTGCTGGCGATGGTCCGCGCCCCTCGGCGCGGAGAGGTCCGCCGCGCGTTGGACCCAGTGCTGGGGCCAGAGCGCTGTGCCGCGCTTCAGGCCACGCTGATCGTGCATACCATCCAGTGGGGCAACGCCGTCGCGCCAGGTGCGGTGCACGTCGCGCATGAGCCCGCCGACGCGTGCGACGAGATCCGGCGGCTAACGGGCGACAGCGCGGTGCTGTTCCCACAGAACGGGGAGGGCATCGCGGGACGACTGGGAGACGCCGTGGCGCGGGTTTTTGCCCGCCACGAGGGACCGCTGCTGATCGTCTGGCCGGATCTCCCTCGCCTGGGACCTGGCCACGCTCGCTCGGCGCTCGACGACCTCGAGGCCGGCTGCGACGTGGTGCTCGGCCCGGCCATCGACGGAGGCTTCTACCTGATCGGAATCGATAGGCCGCTGCCGAAGCTGTTCGCGCTGCCCGAGAACGCGTGGCGCAGCCCGGACGTGATGACGATCGGGCTGGCCGCAGCCCGCGACGCCGGACTCGAGATCGGCCTCTTGCGGCCCGAGCGCGCGCTGCACCGCCCCGCCGATGTGCGCGCCGCCCTGGCCGACCCTCTGCTGCCGGCTGAGCTGGCCCGCGTGCTGGGGAAAGCCGAGTCGGTCGCGGGCCGCTCCTAGCGAGTCGGTCCTCCCTTCTAGAGTGAGTTAGATGCCGGACGAGCTGCAGTCGGTACTCGAGCCGCTGGACCAGGTCGTCGACCACGTCCGCGGGCCCGAGGGCGCGAAGTCGATCCTCGAATACGGCGACTACGAGTGCCCGTACTCTCGCGCGGCGTACCGGTCGATCGAACGCGTCGAGGCCCAGCTCGACGGCAAGATGAGGTTTGCCTTTCGGCACTTCCCATTGACCCGGATCCATCCTCACGCGCTGGCCGCCTCGCTGGCGGCGGAGGCGGCGTCGTTGCAGGGGCGCTTCTGGGAGATGCACGACACGCTGTTCCACAGCCAGAAGGCGCTCGAGGACGACGACCTTCGCCGATACGCGAGCGAGCTCCGGCTCGACGTGAAGCGATTCGACGAAGATCGGCGGAGCGAGCCGGTGGTCGAGCGGATCGAGCGGGACATCCGCAGCGCCATCGCCTCTGATGAAGTATTGGGGACGCCCACGCTGTTCATCGACGGAGTCCCGCACAGCGGGGGCTATGACGAACACACCCTATTGAGGGTGCTCGAGTCGTGACTCCGGCCTCCGCAGTCACAGACCAGCCCGCCGTCAGCGATCGCGGCCAGCCGACGGGTGAGCCGCCGCGGCGAAACCCCGTGATCCTCGTGGTCGATGATGAGCCGGCCGTACTGGCCGCAGTGGCACGCGACATGCGCAAGGGCTTCGGGGCGCGCTACCGGATCGTTCGTGCCGGTTCCGGGGACGAGGCGCTCGAGGCGCTGCGCGAACTGGTCCGCCGTGCGGAGCAGGTGGCGATGCTGGTGGCGGACCAGCGGATGCCGGGTCTGTCGGGGACCGACTACCTGGTTCGCGCGCGTGAAATCGTGCCGTCGGCCAAACGGGTACTGCTCACGGCCTACGCCGACACCGAGGCGGCGATCCAGGCGATCAACGAGGTGGACCTCGACTACTACCTGCTCAAGCCGTGGGATCCACCTGAGGAGGAGCTGATTCCCGTAGTCGAAGATCTGCTGACGACCTGGGAGGCCGGAGCCGCTCTGGAGTCTGGTGGAGTCCGAGTGATCGGGCATCGCTTCTCCAGAGCCACGCACGACCTTCGCGACTTCCTCGCCCGCAATCGAGTACCAGGACGCGTCATGGACGTTGAACGCGAGGCGGAGGCGCGACAGCTGTTGAAGGTGACCGGAGCCCAGGACGACCGCCTGCCTGTGGCGCTGCTCGAGGACGGCACCGTGCTCGAGCGCCCCACGGTGCTCGAGCTTGCCGAGCGGCTCGGCATCGTCGGCCAGCCCGCATCGGACCACTACGACCTTGTGATCGTCGGTGGTGGACCGGCGGGACTCGCCGCCGCTGTGTACGGCGCCTCCGAAGGACTGAGGACGATCATGGTCGAGCGCGAGGCGCCCGGTGGGCAGGCGGGGATGTCAAGCAGGATCGAGAATTACCTTGGCTTCCCCGCGGGTCTGAGCGGCTCCGATCTGACGCGCCGGGCGACGGACCAGGCCCGCCGGCTCGGTGCCGAGCTTCTGACCCTCCTGGACACGACCCGACTGCGGGTCGAGGGCTCTGGCAGGATCGTCGAGCTCTCGGACGGCGGCACCCTCAGCGCCAGTACCGTCCTGATCGCCTCGGGCGTCTCCTATCGCCAGCTGGACTGTCCTGGGTTTCGCGAGCTGACAGGGCAGGGCATCTACTACGGGGCGGCCGTGACGGAGGCCCGTTCTTGCGCCGACCAGCACGTTGTCGTCATAGGAGGGGCCAACTCCGCGGGGCAGGCCGCCGTCTACTTCTCAAACTACGCCACGCGCGTCACCATGCTGGTCCGCGGTGATTCGCTTGAGAGATCGATGTCGCACTACCTGATCGAGCAGATCGAGGCACTGGCCAACGTAGAGGTCCGGACCGGCGCCGAGGCAGTGGCCGCAGAGGGCGACGGTCGGCTGCGGGCACTGCGCATCCGCAACGCGGACGGCTCCGAGACAACCGAGGAGGTCGACGCCTGCTTCGTCTTCATCGGCGCCCGCCCGTTGACCGACTGGCTGGCAGCAGATGTCGCGCGCGACGACCGGGGCTACATACTGGCCGGACTAGACGCCAAGGGCGATGGTTGGCCGCTACCGCGAGACCCATTCCCGTTGGAGACCAGCGTCCCCGGTGTGTTCGTCGCCGGTGATGTCCGAGCCCACTCGATCAAGCGAGTCGCGAGCGCCGTCGGGGAGGGGTCGATGGCCGTCTCGCTCGTCCACCAGTACCTGGCCGAAGCGTGACCTCCGCGAGCGAACAACCCGTCACGGCAGCCGACCTGCGGGCGATCGACCTGTTCGACGACCTCGACGACCGAGCCCTCGGCGAGTGGGCCGCGGTTGCCGAGTGGCGTAATGCCGAACCCGGCGAGCGCGTGCTCGAGGATGGCCAGGAGCCTGAGGGCGTTCTGTGCCTGTTTGAGGGCACGCTGCAGGTCTTCTCCCGTAACGGCGACCGCTTCGAGCCGGTCGCCCAGCAAACCGGGCCGACCTGGATCGCCGCCGTAGCCACTCTGACCGAGACGCCCCTCGGGGTGCGGATGGTGGTTGTCGAGCCCGCTCGGGTGGCGCTGATACCGGCGGAGGAGTTCCGCCGTCTGGCGCTCGCGCATCCGACGGTGCATCGGCGCGTCATGCGTCAGGTCGCTCCTCTGATGCGTCGGATCACAGCGATTGAGCAGAACCGCGAGCGGCTGGCGGCGTTGGGAAAGATGTCGGCCGGACTGGCGCACGAGCTTGGCAACCCGGCCGCGGCCGCGAGCCGCGCGGCGGACCAACTTGGCGAGGCGCTGGACGTGATGACCTCGGCGCTGAGGCAATTCGTCGAGGCGGGAGTAGAGCCGACCGACACGATACGGCTCGCGGACCTGCGCGACGAAGCGTTACGCCGGGCGGCCGAGCGCGGTCCGCTTGCGCCGCTCGAGGCCGCCGACGCCGAGGAGGAGATGCTCCGACGGCTGGAAGAGCTGGGCGTGCCGGACGCATGGCAGCTCGCCGAGCCGCTGGCTGTCGCTGGGATCGACGAGGCGTGGTTGGAGAAGGGCCACGCCATCGCCGGATCGGCCACGCCCGAGGCATTGCAGGTGACCGTCGCCTGGCTGAACGCACAGAGGATCGTCGGCGAGCTTCGCGATTCGACCGCGCGCATGGAGGCGCTGATCAAGGCGATCAAGGCCTACGCCTACACCGATCGCGGAGGGCTTTTGGAGGCGGACGTCCATGAGGGACTTGAGACCACGCTCACGGTCCTTGATCACAAGCTCAAGCACACGCAGATCGAGATACAGCGCGATTACGACCGCAGCTTGCCCAAGTTGACCTTCTACGGATCGGAGCTCAACCAGGTATGGACGAACCTACTCGCCAACGCGATCGAAGCACTCGGCGAACACGGCACGATCACCCTCCGCACCAGACGGGACGGTGAGTGCGTCGTCGTCGACATCGCGGATACCGGTCCGGGTATACCGCCCGACGTCCGATCTCACATCTTTGAGCCGTTCTTCACCACGAAGGACGTCGGACAGGGCACGGGACTCGGGCTCGATACCGCGAGGAGGATCGTCCAGGACCGCCATGGCGGTTCGATGTCGTTCGAGGCCGACGACCACGGCACAACCTTCCACGTCTGGATTCCGTTGCATCCGCCCGTCGCGGTCTCCGGGACGGGTACCGATCAAGACTCGGATTCCGGGCCCCGCTCAAACCCCACTTTCTGAAACGAGGACTCCCCAAAATGGCGACCTGCACCCATCTCGACCAGATCACCGTCTTCGAGCTGCCCGAGAGCGTCCCGGGCTGCGAGGACTGTCTACGCACGGGCGACGCCTGGCTGCACCTGCGCATCTGCCTGGCCTGCGGCCACGTCGGCTGCTGCGATGACTCCCCGAATAAGCATGCCACCGCCCACGCCCACCAGAGCAGTCATGCCCTGATCCGCTCGCTGGAGCCCGGGGAGGATTGGAGCTGGTGCTACGTGGATGAGGTGGCCATGATCATCCCCGACATCCACGGACAAACCCGCATCCCGCCGTCGCCGATGATGGCTGGGTGGTGAGCGCGGCTTAGCGGTCGGCGCGGCCGCGCAGCTCCGCAGTGCGCTCAAACATCTTGTCGAGCCCGATACGGGCGACCAGGCGCTCGGTCGTTCGCGGTGCGAGCTGAGAGAGCGCGAGCACCGGCCTGACCGGTGCGCCCGTGTCGACCACCTCCGGCAGGTCCCGCCGGATCGCATTGAGCACGTCGTTGGCGATGCGCTCGATGGTCGTCGACCCAATGAGCCGATTAGACCTCACACCGTCCTCGACCATGCGCTGGTACATCCCGTCGCCCGCCACGAATCCCGGGGTAACGACCGAGAAGGACACCGGCCGCTTGCGGAACTCTTGTCGCAGTCCTTGGGTCAGAGCGATCAAGCCGGCCTTCGTCGCGCCATAGGGAGCCTCGAACGCCGGCCCGATCTTCCCGGCGGCGGAGGCCATGAACACGACGTGGCCCCGTCCGCGGTCGAGCATCCCCGGCAGCGCTGCGTGCGTCAGCAGCATCGGCGCCGTGAGGTTGACGCTGACGGTCTCGAGCAACTCGTTGCGCGGGGCCTGGTCAAATGCCGAGCAGTACTCGACGCCCGCGTTGTTCACCAGGACATCGACCGGTCCCAGCGCCCGCTCGGCGCGCTCGATCAGCCCTTCGGCCTGGGCCAGATCGTTCAGATCGACCGTCAGCACCTCGGCCCGGATGCCGAGTGAGCGCAGCTCGGTGACGACGGCGTTCAGCGCCTCCTCCCGTCGGCCGGTCGTCGACGGTGGGCCGCTGATCACTGTCTGGAGTGACTACATATGACCGTTCTGCTACGTCGGCCTAGAGCGGGCGGCGTGGCTCGAGCGCCGGTTCGGTGCGCGGATCGTGTGGAGGCCGTTCGATCTACATCCCGAGTATCCGGCGGAGGGGATTGCGCGCGCCGATCTTGAGCGCCGCTACGGGCAGGGGTTTCATGGCCGCCTTTTCGCGATGTTCGACGAGGCCGGGCTTCCCCACGCCGAGGCGCTCGACAAGGTCCCTAATTCCCGCCGGGCGCTGATGGTGGCCGAGCTGGCGCGAGAGCGCGGCGAGTTTGGCGCGCTGCACCCTCGGCTGTTCGACGCCTACTGGGCCAGAGGTCGGGACATCGGGGATGAGCGGGTGCTGGTAGAGGAGGGGGCCGCTGTTGGTCTCGAACAAGGCGATGTCCTCGATGCGCTGCGCGACGGGCGCTACAAGGAGCGAATCGAGCAGTTCACGGAGGCTGCGCTTCAGCTCGGTGCCGGCGGCGTCCCGGCCTGGTTGGTCGATGAGCGACTGCTCGTGCCGGGCGCCCAGCCGCATGATGTGTTCGAGCGCGTGCTCGAGCGGCTGGGGCACGCGCCGCGCGGATGAGGCTCCGGGGCTCTAGGCCCCTACCGCCGCGCGGCCGCGCCGCTCGACCGCACCTCGAGCCAGGAACTCATGGACCACCCGCACGAACCGGGTCGGGTCGTCGCGGTGGGGGAAGTGCCCAGCGTGCTTGAAGACTTTGAGCTGAATGTGTGGCACCAGCTCGTGCACGTTCTTTCCCTGGCGCGCTGGGACGACCCGGTCGTTCTCGCCCCAGACGATCAGTGCCGGGATGCGCTGGGCCGTCCTGAGGCGGCCGAGCGCGCTCACGCGCTGACCCTCGTAGTCGACGACGGACCGCAGCGTGTGGATGAACGCCCTCCTCGAGTCACGATCGGCGAGCAACGCGTACGCCCGTCCGACCTCCTCCAGGTCCGTGTTTCCGTGCACGCCGACGCGGCCGAGGGTCTGGGTCAGCAGCGTCCCTGCCTGCACGACCGGACGCCACGTGGCCAGGGCGAGCACGGGCCCCGAGCCCGGCAAGCTCGCCGCCCGCAGTAAGAGGGTGACCTCGTGTCCGAACCCCCCGGGCGCGACCAGGACGAGGCGGTCGACTCGGCTCGGGTACTGGTAGGCGAATTGAAGGGCGACGCCGCCGCCCAACGAGTGCCCAACGAACGACGCCGCGCTGTAGCCGAGTTCGTCGAGGAGGTCCCTGATGGCGTTTGCATGCGCGCCGACGGAGTAGTCGCCGCGGAGCTTGTCCGAGTGGCCGTGGCCCATCAGGTCCGGCGCCAAAACGGTGTACCGGCGCGCCAGCTTGGGCAGCACCCGGTCCCAGGTGGCCGAGCATGACGTGATGCCATGGATCAGAACCAGCAGAGGCCCAGAGCCGCCGCTTCGGTACGCGACCGGCCGGCCGTGGAGGACGATCTCGGCCTTCTTCAGCGCTGGGAGCGCGTTCGTGTGGTGATGCCCGTTTGACCGACCCCTGGTGTCCGCGACGACCCGCAATCCCCGCCGCACCGCTCCCGCCGGGTGTCGGTCCTTCGGCATCGACCGGGGAGGTTTTCACATGGGGCGGCGGGAAAAGTGGGTCTAGGCGAGACGTGGTCGCTCGCAGCGAGTTTTTCCTGTGACGCAATGCTCGGCGCCCCATGGGCTAACGTCAACTGCGCACCGAACCCAATGCACTGGGGAGTGGTGTAATGGCAGCACAGGTCGCTTTGGACGACCCGGTTCAGGTTCGAATCCTGGCTCCCCAGTTGTAACAAAGCTGCTGCAAATAGGGGGCTTTCCCGCCCGAGGCCCGAACTAATGTTCGGGTATGCCTCAGGATCCTCCGTTCTCCGAAGACGATCTCCGAGCGGCCATCGCTCAGGGCCTCTGCTGGGCGGATGCGCTGCGGTTTCTCGGCTATGAGGTGAAGGGGGCGAACTACAGAACGCTTCAGAGGCACGCCCGGCGATGGGATATCTCGACGGATCACTTCGACAAGAACGCGG
>VAWT01000153.1 GCA_005883415.1 Actinomycetota bacterium
CGAATCCAGGAAGGCCCAACCCCATTGGCCGTTGAAAGGCCGTTACAAGTCGCGAACGTCGATACCGAGCCCGGCGAGCTGCCGCAGACGATGGCCGCGTGGGTCATCCGCCAGGAGCGAGAGGGCGAGCCGATGGACGCCTTCCAGCTGGAGGAGATCGAGGTGCCCGAGCCGGGTGCGTTCGAGGTGATCGTGCGCGTGATGGCGGCCGGAGTCAACTTCAACAACGTGTGGGCCGCGCAGGGCAAGCCCGTCTCCGTGTTCGGCTACGGCGACCATCCCGAGTGGGGACATCACATCGGCGGATCCGACGCGTCCGGAATCGTCTGGAAGGTCGGGCCCGGGGTGACACGCTGGAAGCCCGGCGACGAGGTCGTGATCCACTGCAACCAGGCCTCCTACGAGGACCCCGAGGTCCACGGCCTGGACCCGCTCGCGGCACCATCCCAGCGGATCTGGGGCTACGAGACGACCTGGGGCTCGTTCGCGCAGTTCACGAAGGTCCAGGCCCAGCAGCTGCTGGCGCGGCCGCAGAATTTAACTTGGGAGGAGGCGGCCTCCTACGGGCTCGTGTACTTCACCGCCTACCGGATGCTGATCGACCGCTGCCAGCTGCAGGCGGGTAACCGCGTGCTGATCTGGGGCGCCGCCGGCGGCCTCGGCGTGTTCGCGACCCAGCTCTGCAAGGCCACGGGCGCCGAATCAGTGGGCGTCGTGTCCTCGGATGAAAAGGGCGAGCTCGTGATGCGGCTCGGCGCCACCGGGTACATCAATCGCAACGAGTACGCCGGAATGATGCGCAGGGGTGGCGAGACCCCGGAGGAGGAGAAGGCCCGGTTCGCGGAGTCGCGCCGCTTCTCGAAGGCGGTCCGCGAGATCCTCGGAACCGCGCCCGACATCGTCTTCGAGCACGTCGGCAAGGCCACGTTCCCCACCTCCGTGTTCGTGGTCAAGCCGTTCGGGAAGGTGGTCATTTGCGCGGGCACGACCGGCTACAACCTCGACTTCGACGTCCGTTACCTGTGGATGCGCCAGAAGGAGATCCTCGGCTCGCACTTCGCCAACGCGTATGAGTCGATGAAGGCCAACGAGCTGATCGAGCAGGGCCTGATCCGGCCCGTGCTGTGGCGCACGATGGGCTTCGAGGGCGTACCCGAGGCACACCAGCTGATGCTCGAGAACAAGCACCTCGGGAAGATCGCGATCCTGGTCGGCGCGACGGAGGCCGGCCTGGGCAAGAACGCGGAAGGGCCGGGCGCGATCTACGCCGAGGTCGGGACATAACCATGGCCGGGGTCGTCCACATCCCCTGGTACTCGACGCTCCTCCGTCAGGACTCGTTCGCCGCAGACGTCGCCACCGTGGCTCCGCTCGCGATGCGCTACGGAGCCACCCGGTACGCCGTGCACCGTTCCCGTGACGACCGCTACAAGATCCTCCAGATGGCGTGGTTCGAGTCCCAGGACGACTGGTACCGCTACTGGGAGGGGCCGGAGATGGTCGAGTTCCGACGCCGCTATTCGGGCCACTACCAGATCCCGCTCACCTACGTGTGGCACGACGAGATCGCCGACGGGGCGCTGGGCCCGGAGGTGCCGCTCGAGGCCGAGCCGGAGCCCGAGCCGGAGACCGAGCCACAGGCTGCAAGCTGATGACACGCCCGCGGCGCCCACGGCCTACGATCAGGGCATGACGCGCGCACACAAGATCGTCAACCTGATCGGGGTGCCGCTGCCGCTCGTGGGACTGATCGCAGCGATCGTGCTGCTGTGGAACGAGGCGATCGGGCCGCTCGAGCTGGGGCTGCTGATCGGCACATACGTGATCACTTGCCTCGGGGTCACGCTCGGCTACCACCGGATGTTCACCCACCGCGCGTTTGAGTCCTCGCGCCCGTTCCGCGCGGTGATTGCCGTGCTCGGATCGATGGCCGTTGAGGGGTCCGTGATCACCTGGGTCGCAGACCACCGTAAGCACCATGCCTTCACCGACCAGGACGGCGACCCCCACTCCCCGCACCTGAGCGGTCCCGGCTTCTGGGGTGGCATCAAGGGCCTCTGGCACGCCCACGTCGGCTGGCTGTTCGAGAGCGTTGGGACGGCGGACCGGCAGCGGTTCGCGCCCGACCTTGTCACGGACCGGGGGCTGCGCGTGATCGACAAGCTGTTCGGGCTGTGGGTCACGTTGAGCTTCGCGATCCCGTTCGCGATCGGCTGGATCATCGGCGGCGGGTTCACGGCGGCGCTGACCGCACTGCTGTGGGGCGGCTTCGTCCGGGTGTTCCTGCTGCACCACGTCACCTGGTCGATCAACTCGATCTGCCATTTCTTCGGTCGCAAGCGCTTCGCCATCGACGATGAGTCACGCAACGTCTTCTGGCTTGCCCCGCTGTCGATGGGCGAGTCCTGGCACCACAACCACCACGCGTTTCCGACCTCCGCCTTCCACGGGCTGCGGTGGTGGGAGCGCCTCGTCGACCCGACCGGCCTGCTGATCGCCCTGCTGGAAAGGCTCGGGCTGGTGTGGAACGTCGTGCGGGTTAGCCCCGAGAAGCAGCTGGCAAAGTCGCTACCCGGCGCCCACAGGGCCACCAAGCCGCTCGCGGGCCAAGCCTAACCGGACTCGAGCGGGGCCATCGTCAGCCCCGCCGCGTCGAGCCGCTCCCAGTACTGCTCGGCGTCCTCGCGCGCGCCCGACCAGACAATCGCCTGACCCGTGTTGTGGATCGTGTCGGCGAACCGGTAGCCGTCGGCCAGTGTCAGGCCCGGGATCACGCTCGCCAGCGTCTCTGCGACGTGGTCGAAGGTGTTGAACTCGTCGTTCAACACGATCACGCGCCAGGTAGCCCCCATCCCGCTCCCAGGTCCTCCCACCCGGGGAAGCTCGACCGTTTGCGACATCCGGGGTCAGGATACCCGGCCTCAACGCGCTGAAGCCGGGCTTTCGGCGCGCTTTCGCCAGAACCGATCGAGGCCGGCGTACATCTGCTCCGGGGCCGCTGCCTGGGTGTAATTGGCGCGGATCTCGGCCGCCGCGCCGT
>VAWT01000154.1 GCA_005883415.1 Actinomycetota bacterium
TGATCTGGTCCAGCACTTCACCGGCACGAGTCAGAAGTGGTTCACGTTCACCAACGGCGCTCACATCGATTCGCTCGATCCGTACACATACGACCGCTGGTACGACTTCCTGCAGTTATTCGTCGCCCACAAGGCGCCAATCGTTAACCAGGCAGCAACCAGGGCCGCCGCACCCGCGATCTACCAGGCGGCGATGGGACTCCCCCAGAGCGACGTCGTCACGCTGCCGCCGGATTCGATCCAGGAGCAGCCGGACTACCGGTCCGCCTTGTCCGCCTTCCAAGCGCTGCCCGAGGTGCGGGTGCTGTTCGACAATGGCGCCGGAAGCTCGCCGGGCGCCAGCTCGAACCCCGGCGACCCGTATCCGGCGTTCGAGCAGTCATTCTCGGGGCTCCCGATTCCCGGCACGACCGCGCAGACGTGGTACTTCGGGGCTGGCGGCAGGGACTGGCAGCACAATCCGTCGGGTTCCGCCGTCTCCTACACCTCTCAGCCGCTGACTGCGGCGGCCACCGCGATCGGGGGTGGCGCCGTCAATGCCTGGGTGGAGTCCTCAACGCCGGACGTCGATCTGCAGGCCACGGTCAGCGAGGTTCGTCCGGACGGTAACGAGACATTCGTTCAGAACGGATGGATCCGGGCTTCCGAACGAAAGCTCTCAACCGACTCGAACAACATCTTCAAGCAGCCCAGCACAACGCTCGAGCCGATTCCCACCTTCGTTGCCGGCGACGCACAGCCGATGCCAGCGGGGCAGTTCGCCCAGGTCACGATCCCGCTCTACTTCCAGGGCCACGTCTACCGGGCCGGCTCGCGGATCAAGGTCACGATTGCCGCGCCGAACGGCACCCAGCCGATCTGGTCATTCGCTGAGACTCAGCCGCCGAGCGGTACTGCGACCGAGTCGGTCGCCTTCTCCAACACGATGCCTTCGAGCCTCAGCCTCCCCGTAGTTCCGGGCGTGAGCGCGCCCGCGGCGTTGCCGCCCTGCCCGAGCCTGCGCAACGAGCCCTGCCGGCCGTAGGCAACTACACTCGCTGCCCGATGAGCACCGGGGCAAGCTGGAGTGCGTCGTTTGGCGGCGCGGCCAGGTCGGCAATGCAGGTCTACGACGATCAACTCGCAGATGGAGTCGAACATCATCGTCGCGCGACGCTGAACCTGGCTGTCCGCCTCGCCGGCGACACAGCGTGGAACTCAATCCTCAGCTCACCGCTTTCTTCACGAGCGTGCCGATCCTTGCCTCGACCTCGGCGGTCAACTCCTTAAGCGCGAAAGCGACCGGCCACATGGCGCCCTCGTCGAGGTTCGCCTTGTCGCTGAAGCCGAGCGTCGCGTACCTCGTTTTGAACGTCGCTTTCCCCGTCCGCCTTGCCCGCGCGCCCGCCGCGGCGCGTGGCCACCTTCTGCTCCTGAGCGCGCTCCCTCATCGCTAAAACTGATCGCTTTTACTTATGCTCGCGGCGATGACTGACTTGAGCGATGTCCGGGTTGTTGTAACGGGCGGTACGAGTGGGTTGGGACGGGCGATGGCTGACGCGCTGATCGGGGCCGGCGCCAGGGTCGCGATTGCCGGCCGAGACCGTGCTCGCGCTGAGGCCGTCGCGGCTGAGCTTGGACCGGGCGGCGTAGGGATCGAGATGGATGTCCGGGACGAGCGCTCTGTGCATGCGGGCGTTGACGATGTCTACGAGCTGCTCGGTGGCGTCGACATGCTCGTGAACAACGCCGGGATCGGCATGCGCACGGTCAACCCGCGCTTCATGAGTGATCCGCTGGCGTTTTGGGAGGTCCCGCCGAGCGGCTTCCGCGATGTTGTTGAGACGAAGCTCACCGGTTCGTTTCTCGTCGCACGTGCGGTTGTCCCGCGCATGCTGGCGGCGGGCGCAGGGCGCATCGTGTGCATCTCGATGAACGAGCAGACGATGACCCGCCGCGGGTTCGTGCCCTATGGACCGGCGGGCGCGGCCGTAGAGGCGCTCGCCCGGGTGATGGCCGCCGACTTAGCCGGCACGACGGTGACCGTCAACATCCTGCTTCCGGGGGGCGCCACCGCAACGGGAATGGTCCCCGAAGGGGTTGGGCCCGAGACCAGGGCCAGGCTCCTTGATCCCGCGATCATGGGACCAGCCGTCGTTTGGCTCGCCTCCGAGGAGGCGAACGGCGTGCACGACGAGCGGATCGTCGCGGCTGACTTTGAAGCCTGGCTCGCGCGACGCTGAGAGCAGTCCGCGGGCCCCTCAGGCTCGCACCCGTCGGGCGTGCAGAGCTTCGTAGACGCGTCCGCCATTCGAGCGCCCTAGCCGAAGTCGCCCACAGGCCTTGGAGCCCGGTTTCCTGACTGCTCGTCCGGGGTACGCGAGCAGGTATGTCACGGTTGAGATCTACATTGGGCGCGGCCGTCACGGCCGTTGACGGCGCGGTCGCCTGGGGCGAGATGGCCGCGAGTGACTTCGTCCACCTTCGGCGGACCCTGGACGGAAACGACCTTGATGCCTGGGACCCAAATTACATCCGGCGCGTGCTGCCCATCTGGCGGACCGTGATGGGCACTTATTTCCGCGGCGAGGTTCGTGGGCTGGACAACATCCCCGACACCGGTCCTGCGCTGCTCGTTGGAAACCACTCTGGCGGCACGATGATCGCGGACACCTTTGTCTTTTCGACGGCGTTCTACACGCACTTCGGCCCCGACCGGCGCTTTCACCAGCTCGCCCATGACATCGCTGCTCGCGTACCCGCAACCGGGATCAGCCGCTGGGGGACCGTTGCCGCCTCGCACGAGAATGCTCGGAAGGCGTTTGAGATGGGCGCGCCCGTCCTCGTCTACCCGGGCGGCGACTACGAAACGTTCCGACCGACGTGGCACTCGGATCGAATCGAGTTCGGCGGTCGCAAGGGATTCATCAAACTTGCTCTAGAGCAAGGCGTTCCGATCGTGCCGGTGGTAGCAATCGGGGGCCAAGAGACCGCCCTGTTCCTCACGCGCGGAGAGCGCGCCGCAAAGCTCACGCGATGGGCCAAGGCGACACGGATCAAGGTATTGCCGATGGCACTTGCACCGCCATTCGGCGTCAGCGTGCTCGACCTTCCACCGCGGCTTCCCCTTCCCTCGAAAATCGTTGTGGAGGTTCTCCCGCCCGTCGACCTCGTCGAACGCTTCGGAGAGAATCCTGAGCACGAAGAGGTCTACAACGAGCTCACGGGCGAAATGCAGGATGCGCTGTCCGAGCTCCAGGACGAGCGCACTCTGCCCGTCGTTGGCTAAGGCGTGTTTCTCGATCCGTCGATCCGTGCGGCTAGCGTGCGGGCCATCGGATTGATCACAAGCAGCGAGAGCCAAGACAGCCGGGCAATGTACGGCGCGGCGAGATAGGCAATGGGCACGGACACCAGAAAAACAACGGTAGGAGCCAAGCTGGCAGCCACCCTCTGGAGCTGCTCCTTGGAAGCTCAGCGACGCCCGGGTCCCCTACCGCGGACGTGGCGAAGGGCAGGAGCACGATCGCCGCGAGCAGGAACAGGTTGGCGACGAGCGTCCGGTCATCGATCGCTGCAAAGCTCGCGACCATGCGGTGATGGCCAAACCAGTAGCCCGCGATCACCGTAAATGCGATCAAAAACGCTAGGAACTGCGGGCCGAGCGCGGCGTAGAGGGCGGAGAGGCTCTTGAAGGCCTTAGCCCGATTTTGTATGTCGAGTGAGGTGATCAGCAGCGTCAACGCGACCGCGAAGGTCGCGTCGATGAAGGTAATTGCGCGATCGAACTCAGACTCCTCGCGCGAGTAGCGCATCTGTCTCCTTCTTTCCCTCCCTCCGCGCGCGATCGCCACAGCAACTCCTGCGCAATGAACGAAGCGCAGAGCTATCGAGCCTCAGCCCGCTTCTCAGTCCTCAGACCGAGCTCCTCGAGGGCGTGCGAAACCGCGACGCGCTCCATTTTCAGATGGACCTTGTGCTGCAGCCGTGACGCCGGCACCATCACGTCCCGGGCTATGAGTCCATCGAACATGGTCGCGACTTGGCCCAGTGGGAGGTCCGTGATCGAAACGACCACGTGCGCCGTGAGACCGAGATTCCATCCAGCGGAGCCACCGGATTCGAAGCACTCACATGTGCATCGATCGGCCTCGTACTCGTAAACGCAGCTGCATCCTCCGTCACACTCGATGCGGCATTGGCCAGCACTGCAATTCGCCATATCACCTGCTCCTGTCGATCGCTCGCGGGCGCCGCGATTCTATGTCGGCCGCTCGTGTCGAGTCCAGGGCGTTGGACGCCGCGGACACTCCCGCGTCACGGCCCCTATCCGAGCCGCTGGTCGACATCGGCCAGCGCCGCCCTGGCCTCGGCGCCCAGCCGTCGCACGATCTCGCCCGCCGGCAGCTTCTGCGCCAGCTCGTGTGCCTGGCCGGCCCACAGGTTGATGGCCTCGGGATCTCCGCGCCGCCGAGCGGCGGCTCGCAGTGGGCTCGTGATGTGGTGGATCTCGGGGTACGCGGCCGGTGCGCCCTCGTTGTGCTCGAGCAGGAAGCGGTTGACGATCCCTCGGGCGGTTCGACCGGTGAAGGCCCGCGTCAGGCGAGTCGGCCCGGCCTTGGACAGTAGCTCGCGATGAGCCTTCGCCGTTCCAGCCTCGGGCGCGAGCATCAGCGCGGTTCCGACCTGGGCGGCGCTGGCGCCGGCGCATAGCACGGCCGCGACCGCCTGGCCGTCCGCGATTCCACCGGCAGCGATCATCGGCAGGGACACCCGCCGCGCGACAACGCGCAGGAGCGCCAGCAATCCCCATCCGCTCTCCTCCGGGTCGTCGCTGAACCCGCCGCGATGGCCGCCGGCCTCCACTCCCTGGACCACGAGCGCATCCGCGCCCGCCTCTCGCGCCCGCACAGCCTCATCCGCGTTTGTGACTGTGATCCAGACCGCGACGGCGTTGGCCCGCAGCGCATCGATTACGGATGCTTCAGGGAGCCCGAACGTGAACGAGCCCACGGCCGGGCTCTCTTGCTGGAGCAGCTCAAGCTTGCGCTCCCAGTCGTCGTCATCGGAGCGCGGCTCGCCGAGATCCGCTCCTTGACGCTCGGCCTCCGTCGCGATCCGCTCGCGGTATGCGTGCACCGCGGAGGAGTCCACCCCAGACTTGGGCGGAACGAACAGGTTGACGCCGAACGGCCTCGAGGTGGAGCCGCGGAGCGCCTCGATCTCCTCCTGCACCCCGTCGGCCGTCTTGTATCCGGCGGCCAGGAAGCCCAGCCCGCCGGCCTCGCACACCGCGGATGCGAGCGCAGGCGTCGAGGGGCCACCGGCGAGCGGCGCCTGGATGATGGGCTCTGCTAAGTCGCCGGGATCGAACATGCAGGGGAGCTAGTCCCCGTAGGCACCGTGCGCTGCACCCCAGTTGCCGCCGTAGGTCACGACCCGGCCCCACAGGCTCTTCGTGCCCCAGATGCCGCGCCGTAGGCACTCGAGCTGGACAATCTGGGAGTGGTCGACGAACAGGTTGACCTCCGGGCCGTAGTTCTTGATGTACCAGCCGAACACCTCGGGGTCAGCGGCCTCGAACATCACCTTC
>VAWT01000155.1 GCA_005883415.1 Actinomycetota bacterium
ATCCAGGATCGAGCCGCGCGCGGACGGATCAAGGCGTCGCAGCGCGACCGTGCAGATCTCGGCGCCAGAGGTGCTGAGCGCATCTGCCAGAGCCTCGTGGCTGCGGAAGCCTCCGGTGCCCAGCATCAGGCGCGAGCGAAACTGCCGATCGGCGATGACCAGGTGGGTGTCTTGCGCCGCCACTGCTAGTGGGATCCTCCCTGAATCGCGGCCACCACCTCTACGCGCGCCCCTTCCGGCAGCGGCGTCGCCGCCCACTCGCCGCGGGGCACGACCTCACCATCGATCGCTACCGCGACGCCCCGCGGCGGGCCCGAGAGCTCCTCGACCAGGTTGGCCACGGTCGCTTCCGCCGGTACCTCGCGGCGCTCCCCGTTCACCATGACGATCATCCGGCGTCCGCCTCGAGCTTCGAAAGGCTGAGCTCGCGGGCAAAGCGCAGTGGGGAGACGACGTCCGGGACCGACTGGCCGCCCAACACGGCTCCGGCGATCAGCTCGGCGGTCTTGGACGCCAGCAGAATTCCGTGCCGGTAGTGGCCCGTTGCCCAGAACAGGCCCTCGGTCAGCCCCGGGCCGATCACGGGCGCGTTGTCCGGAGTTCCGGGTCGCAGGCCGGCGGACAGCTCGTCGAGCACGAGCTCTGAGAGACCGGGGAGCAGCTCCATCGCGTCGCGCAGCAACTCGAACGTAGCCCCGGCCGTGGTGGTGGTGTCATACCCGCGCTCCTCCATGGTCGCGCCGAGCACGTACCGACCGTCTCCACGCGGCACGACGTACGTGGGCCGCATCCTCAACACGCGGGTGAGGAGGCCGGGACCGCTCGGGTCTACAAGACGCAGGATCTGGCCCTTGACCGGCCGAAGCGGCACCTGCACCTCATCCGGAATCCCCGCTAGCCCACGCGACCAAACACCGGCGGCAACGACGACGGCCTCGCCGCCCAACCGCTCCCCGCTCGCCAAGCGGACGCCCTGCACCGCGTCTCGGTCGATCTCGAGCGCTTGGACCTCCGCGCCTTCCCGGACCCTTCCTCCGTCGTGCCTGACGGCCTCCGCCAGGGCGCTCGTGAGCGTCCGGGGGTCGACGGCGTGGTCGTCGGGAAGCTCGAGTGCGCCGCGCAGCGTGGGTGCCAGGGACGGCTCCAGCGCTCGCGCTTGGGTGGGGCGCAGCCTCGAGACCTGCAGATCCAGGCGCTGTCTGACGTGATGCTCGCGCTCAAGGGACTCGGCCTCGTCCCGGTCGCGCGCGACCATAAGCGTCCCGCATCGGAGATAGCCGGGATCGAGCCCTGCCCGCTCCCGCAGCTCGGCGATGAACTGCGGGTAGTCGCGTGCGCCGTCGATTCCGAGCCGCAGCAGTTGCTCCTCTTGGGGGTCGGCCTCGGCGACGGGCGCGAGCATTCCCGCGGCGACATGGGAGGTTCCGCTCCCGGAGCGGCCTCGCTCCAGCACCACCACGCTCGCGCCTCGTTCAGCGAGCCGCCACGCGGCCGTGAGTCCGATCACGCCGCCCCCGATCACGATCACATCAAACGATTCTGTTCGCTCTGGCACGGCGACCAGGTGTGATGCTAGTGGCCGCGGGCGCGTGCCAGACTTGCCGTGTGGACGACAGACGCCAGCGGCTCTCGGAGGCCCGCCTGTACCTGGTGTGTGACGCGCGTCCGGACGCGTTCCTCCACGCTGTCCTCGAGGGCGGAGTTGACATCGTCCAGCTGCGGGTCAAGCATGGCGCTGAAGCGGAGATCCTCGCCGCCGCCGCGCGCTTCAAGCGGATCTGCGCCGAGCACGGGGCGCTGTTTCTGCTCAACGACAGCCCCGAGCTCGCGGTCCAAGCAGACGCCGACGGCGTTCACCTGGGGCAGGACGACACACCAGTTCTCCGCGCCAGGGAGACCGTCGGTCCCGAGCGGCTCGTGGGCCTCTCGACGCACACCGAACAGCAGGTGCTGGGGGCGAACGGCGCCGACTACATTGGGGTCGGCCCGGTCCATCAGACGCCCACCAAGCCCGGACGCCCGCCGGTGGGGCTCGAGCTGGTCCGGTTTGCGGCGCACAGCGCGCGGGTGCCCTTCTTCGCCATCGGCGGCATTGACGCTGACAACATCGAGCCGGTGCGCGACGCCGGCGCGAGCAGAGTGGCCGTGGTGCGAGCGCTGACTGAGGCGGCTGACCCGAAGCGATCGGCGCGCGCGCTACGCGGCGCACTGCAGGCGAGGACGCGAGTTGGCGCAGCGTAGTCGCAAGCGGGGCCGGCGCGCGAAGCCGGCGAGAAGGGTCGCGACCGCCAGCGCCCCCCAGGGTCGCTCCTCCGCCCCCCAGACTCGCTCCTCCGCCCCCCAGGGTCGCTCCTCAGCCCCCCAGGGTCGCTCCTCGTCCGAGGCGCGAAACGCGGCCGTCCGAGCGACGCTCACACCGGTTGAGCCCGGGGAGCGGCCGTGGCCGACGGCGGTGAGCGCGGTCATTTCGCTTGTGCTGGTGATCGCGAATCTGGTGCTGCTCATCCTGCACGTGACGGTCAAGGTCGGCTCGCAGCGGGTCAGCGCGGGCCAGGAGATCCCGTACCTGATCGTGATGTCGATGTGCGCGTACGGACTATGGCGTACGCGCT
>VAWT01000008.1 GCA_005883415.1 Actinomycetota bacterium
GATCGCCGCCAACACCTGCCACGGACAGTCATACTCGATCCCCGCCGCCTGATAGATCGGCAACAAAAACGGCGGAATCTGAAAATTATCGATAAAGAAATTCGGCACCCCGATCGCCGCCGCCCCCGGCAACGCAAACGAAAACGTCGGATTCGCCGCCGACGGGACACCACCGGCGCCACGCAACGGCGCCGGTGACGCCGGCGCCGCCTTGCCCGGCTGGCCCCTACTACCACCACCGCCCCCGCTGCCGCCGCCGCTGCCCGAATTCCCGCTATAGCCGGAGCTCGAACTCGGCCTCTGCGACTGCGTCCGCGAGGTGGTCGTCGGCTGGCTCGACTGACTGCTCGTGGTGGACGACGTCGTGGGAGTTGTGCTCGGGGTGCTGGGAGTGCTGGAGGTGGAGGTCGGGGTCGAGGTGGAGGTAGTGGGTGGTGGCGCGCTGGTGGTCGGCGGCGGCGTCGTGGTGGTGGTGGTGGTGGGGGTCGGCGTGCAACTCATGCCCACTAGGGTGGCCCCGGCCGGCAGCGAGGGAGCCGCGCCCGGCGGCAAGTCGAGGTTGAGCGTCTGGGTGGCGCCGCCCAGCAGCCTGACGGTGACCACACAGGGGTTAGCCGACGAGGCAGATGGGATGGCGGCGATGCCCACCACGGCTAGCGCCGTGATCGCCCCCACGACCAGTTTTCGACTCCGCAACACGGTGGTCAATCTCCTCCCGCCGGTCTGCTCGAGCAAGTCGTTGACGCCGCGACCACAGGCGGCACGGCGAGGACGCTACTGCCTGACACCGTGGTTTGCAACGGAGAACCGTCGTCCTGGGCGACCATCGGGGCGCGGCAACTGTACTCGATCGTCAGGCCCGAGCCAGGCGGTTACTCGGGGCGGAAAACGGCCTCGTTCTTGAGTCAAAGGCAGCCTCAAGCTCGGCCAGAGAGTTACGGCTTAGAACGGGTGACTGAACCGGCTCAACCGTCGCCCGATGGGGCAGCCCGGCGCGATACTGTGGCTTGAACGACAGTGAAAGGCGGATTGCAAGCGATGAGCGAAGACAGAGGGCTCCGAGACCGCGTGGTCAGAGAAGGCGAGGAGGCGATCGGCAAGCTGGCCCAGGAACTGCTCGATAACCCGGTCGTGACCAAGGCGCTATCTGGGGCCTTCGAGACCCGCGAGCGCGCCATGCGCGCCCAGGAGCTGGCGATGGGAGCGCTCAACCTGCCATCCGCCAGCGATCTCGAGCGGCTCACCCGTCGGCTGAGAAGCGTATCCCAGCGGCTCGAGGGCATTGAGGATGGGCTTGATCGACTGGAGCAGCGGATTGAGGGCCTAGGAGCGTCGAGCGCAATCGAACAACGGTTGGCGGCGATTGAGGAGAAGCTGGACGCCGTCGCCAAACCGGCTTAAGTGGAATCAGAGCCCGCTCTCGCCCGCGGGCTGACGCGAGCGGGCGAGAGCGGGCCCCGATCCCACTCGCCGCTCTTCTCCACACTCAATGCCTGAGCCGCAATCGCGCCAGCCGCTCGCTCGGCTTGTTGTAAAGCATCTGGGGAGATGCGGGTGCGGTGGGGGAGGATGGTGTCCGAGACGATGAGGACCGATGCGCTGTGGAGTCCGAGTTTCTGGGCCAGGACGAACAGCGTGGCGCACTCCATGTCAAGCGCCTGAGCTCCGTTCTCAAACAGCGCGGCCTCGTCGGCGCCATAGAACAGATCCACTGAGGCCATCTCTACGGGCTTGAGCCTCCCGTCCGCTCGCAGGGCGCCAAGCAGCTCTGGATCCGGGGTGGCTCGGTCGGCCGCGCCGAGCGCGCGGCTGGTTCCGTCGCATGAGAGGGCGCTCGTGGGGACCAGCAGGTCGCCCAGCTTCAGGCTCGGATCGAGCGCTCCGCAGGTGCCGACCCTCACCAGCCGGCTCGCGCCCAGCTGTGCCAGCTCAGTGATCACGATCGCGGCGCTCGGTCCGCCCATGCCGCTGCTCTGAATCGTGAGAGCGTCTCCGTCGGCGGCGATGCCGGTGTAGCCCCACAGGCCGCGGTTGTGGTTGAACATCCGCGGTTCGGAGAGCAGCGACTGGGCCAGCGTCAATGCCCGCGCCGGGTCCCCGGGAAGGAGTACCCGTTCCGCAAGCGGCGCGGTCGGATGCACGTGAATCGGCATCGCCCGAGCTTAGGCGAGCAGCCCCGCACAATCACTAGTGCACCGTCCGGCACACTAGACTGCCCGCGCCATGTCGAGCGATCGGGATTCGGACAGGCCCGGCTTTAGGTCGATGGCCGAGTTTCGCGAGGTCATGGACCGCGCGTTCATGCTGATGAGCGAGGACCCCGACATGGGCCCCAAGCTGAGGGATGCGGACACGCCCCAACGGTTTGAGTTCACCGACCTCGACCTGGTGGTCAACATCCGCGCCGGCCGGGAGGGCGAGCCGAACCTGGCGTGGGAGTGGACAGACGACATCGCCTGGGAGCCGAAGGTGCGGTTGACCATGAGCTCGGAGATCGCAAACCGTTACTTCCAGGGCAAGGAGAACGTGGCCATCGCGATCGCCAGGCGGCGGATCAAGGCCGGCGGAGATGTCAAAGCCGCCCTGGCGATCATTCCCATCACCAAGCCGTTGTTTGCTCGCTATCGCGAGATGATCTCCGCCGACTATCCGCACCTCGCCGTCTGACCGCTGACAGGGACCCCCTCAGTCCCGAACGGATTTTCCCGCGTCTATTGACACGCGCCTGGAAGGCGAGTAGACCTAGGAAAACCGCATACGGCAACAGGCCGGAGCGTGGGCGCTTGTCCCGCTGATCCGGGCAGGCGCCTGCGAGGCGCCGCTGCTTTTGCGACGAACGCCTACGGCCGAGGCAGCGGGCCGTATTGCCCGCGGGCGGCGGGACTTCGCTCGAGACGATGTCCCGCCGCCGTTGTGAACGAGGTCTCGACCCTGGACCTCCCGCGACGAAGGTGCTGTGGTGGCTGTCGAGAGAGGCCGGGCCGATCCGGCGGCAGGGGACGGGTGACAATGTCCTTGGTGTCAAACGACGGTCTTTCGCTTACCGACGCAGCAAGGCGAGTCGGGGTCACGCCGGCGACGCTGCGGCGCTGGCTGCGCGATGGCCTGATCCCGCAGCACGACGGAAACGGCTGGACGACCGCAGCCCTCGGCCAGGCCCGCGTTGTTGCCCGCATGCGGGAGCGGGGTCATTCGCTTCAGAGCATCCGTAAGGCGAGCGAGGAAGGGCGCCTTGCCTACGCGTATGCCGACGAGCTGTTCCCCGAGACCGACCACCAGTACACGCTCGGGGAGGCTGCACGCGAGAGCGGTCTCGAGCCCGCGCTGATCGAACGAATTATCTCCGCTATCGGATTCCCGGCGAGGGCCGAGGCCGTGAGCGAGGATGACCTTCAGCTGCTGCGTTATGCATCGGCGGCACTGGACGCCGGATTCCCGCTCGTGGCGATGCTCCAGGTGGTCCGCGTCTACGGCCAAGCAATCGCGCAGATCTCCGACGCCGAGGTGCGGCTGTTTCACCTCTATGTGCACGAGCCGCTGATGCGCTCTGGCTCGAGCGGGCTCGAAGTCGCCGAGCAGATGGAAGACCTGTCGAAGATATTGCTGCCACTGGCCTCGCCGGTGATCGACCACATCCACCAGCGCTACCTGCAGCACTTCATCGAGCAGGACATCGTCGGCCACATGGAGTCCGATCTCGACGGCGCGGCGGCCGACCTCGGCCGGATCCGGGTGGCGATTGCGTTCGCGGACCTGACCGGCTATACCAGGTTGACCGAGGAGGAGGGAGAGCTTGAGGCGCTCGACGCCTTGGAACGGTTCGTGGAAGCTGTCGAGGCCACGCTGCCCGACAGCGCGCGGGTGGTCAAGCTGATCGGCGACGAGGTGATGATCGTCGGCTCGGACCCCTCAGCGCTGATCGACTGGGCGGTCGGGTTCCAGCGCCTGCAGTCCGAGCGTCCACTGCCCCGGATCGGGATCCACTACGGCGAGGCCCTGTACCGGGACGGCGACTACTACGGCCGCGATGTCAACATCGCGTCGCGAATCACCGACCGGTCGGCGGGCGGCGAAGTGCTCGTCACCCGGCCCGTCGTGGACCACGCCGGACCGCACCTCGAGTTCGACCGAATCGGCGAGATCAAACTGAAGGGGTTCAGCGAGCCGACCGAAATGTTTCTCGCGCGCGGGAAGGAGGGTGATGATTGACGCCGTTCGCGAGACGGGGCTGCTCGCCGCGAGGCGTCCGGTGCTGGTAATGCTCTCGGGTGGCCGCGATTCGGTTTGCCTGCTCGACCTGGCCGTCCGGATCGCCGGGGCGGACGCCGTCAGCGCCCTGCACGTCAACTATGGCCTGCGCGACGCCTCCGACGCTGACGAGCTGCACTGCGCCCTGCTGTGCGAGCGGCTCGGCGTCCCGCTCGAGATCCGACGGCCACGGCGACCTGAGCGCGGCAACGTGCAGGCGTGGGCCCGAGACGTTCGATATGCGGCGGCCGCTGAGCTGGCAGGCGAAGGAGACATCGCCGCTGGCCACACCGCCACCGACCAAGTGGAGACGATTCTGTACCGGCTGGCGTCGTCGCCGTCCCGGCGCGCGCTGTTGGGCATGAAGCCGCGCGAGGGGCGGCTCGTGCGGCCCCTCCTTAACTTCACGCGCGCGCATACGGCCGCGTACTGCCTCGAGCGGGGACTGGACTGGCGCGAGGACGAGACCAACGAGCTCGATGCCTACGCCCGCGGCCGCGTCCGAGCGGAGCTGGTGCCGGCCCTGAGGCGGATCCACCCCGCCGCGGAGCAGAACGTGATTTCGCTGGCCGAGCTCCTGCGCGAGGAGGCCGAAGTGCTGGACGAGCTGGTCGACGGCGTCCTCGGCGATCGTGATGCGATCGAGCTCGCTCGTTTACGTGAGCTGCCGGTGGCGCTCAGGCGGCTGGTCGTCCAGCGGCTGGCGGACACCGCCGTGGGCCATCCCGCACCTGGCACGGCGCGCCGGGTCGAGGAGATCGAGGGGCTGCGCCACGGAGCGCTCGACCTTCCGCACGGAGTGCGGGCGGTCGTCGAAGGAGGAGTCCTGCGGTTCGAGCCACAAAACCGGGGCGCGCGCGAGCGCGCCCCTCTATAAATGAAGAACGTGACAGGCGGCGACGACGCGATCGGGGAGATCCTCGTGCCCGCCGACGCTCTCTCCAACCGGGTGCGCGAGCTGGCGACCGAGATCTCGCGCGACTACGCCGGCAGAGATCTGGTGCTGGTCGGCGTGTTGAAGGGAGCGGTCTTCTTTCTCTCCGACCTCATGCGCCATCTGGAGGTGCCCGTGGAGGTGGACTTCATGGCCGTGGCGTCATATGGCTCGGCGACCAAGTCGAGCGGCGTCGTGCGGATTCTCAAGGATCTCGACGCCGTCATCGAGGGAAGGGACGTGCTCATCGTCGAGGACATCGTCGACTCGGGCCTGACCCTGCAGTACCTGCTGCGCAACCTCGGGGCGCGCAACCCACGGTCGCTCGAGGTGTGCGCGCTTTTGATCAAGCCCGAGCGTCGCAAGGTGGACCTCCGTACCAGGTATGTGGGCTTCGAGATCCCGAACCGGTTCGCGATCGGGTACGGACTCGACTACGGCGAGCGTTACCGCAACTTGCCGTTCGTAGCTGCGTTGAAGGAGTGAGAGGCCGATTGCAACGGCCTTTGGGAGCGGGGGACGCCTCCCAACCGCCCAAATCCAAATGCTACGCTTGCCTATTCCCTGTCCTTGCCGGGCGCGCCGGAGGCGCGAGATTCGACAGTGAGCAAGTTTTTCAAGAGCGCTGCCTTTCCGATCCTGATCGTGGTTGTTCTGGCGTTCTTCGCCCAGAAGCTCATCGGCACCTCGAACCACCAGCCGCCGTACACGTTCGGCAACTTGATCCAGCAGCTCCAGTCGGGGCAGGTCAAGAGCCTGTCGCTGCACGTGTCGGACAACACGGTCAACCTGACGACCGTCACCGGCCAGCACTACACCGTCGGCTATCCCGACCAGTACGCGACGACGCTAATCACCGACGTCCAGAAGGACGTCCAGAGCGGAGGGCTTCAGGCCAACGCCTTCAACATCATCGGAAAGCAGTCGAGCGGCTGGCTGTCGCTTCTGACCTACCTGCTGCCGTTCGTGATCTTCATCGGCTTCTGGATCTTCCTCATGAACCAGGTGCAGGGCGGCGGCTCCAAGGTGATGTCGTTCGGCAAGTCGCGCGCCAAGCGCATGTCGGTCGATTCGCCGAAGATCACGTTCAGGGACGTCGCCGGGGTCGACGAGGCGGTCGAGGAGCTGCACGAGATCAAGGAGTTCCTCGAGAACCCGAAGAAGTTCCAGGCCCTGGGGGCCAGGATCCCCAAGGGCGTGCTTTTGTACGGCCCGCCGGGCACCGGTAAGACGCTGCTGGCGCGCGCCGTGGCGGGGGAGGCCGGCGTGCCGTTCTTCTCCATCTCCGGTTCTGACTTCGTCGAGATGTTCGTGGGCGTAGGCGCCTCGCGCGTGCGTGACTTGTTCGAGCAGGCCAAGCAGAACTCTCCCTGCATCATCTTCATGGACGAGATCGACGCCGTCGGTCGCCATCGGGGTGCCGGCCTGGGTGGCGGCCACGACGAGCGCGAGCAGACGCTCAACCAGCTGCTGGTCGAGATGGACGGCTTCGAGATGAAGGACAACATCATCTTGATCGCCGCCACGAACCGCCCGGACATCCTGGATCCGGCGTTGCTCCGGCCCGGGCGCTTCGACCGCCAGATCGTCGTCGATCGTCCCGATCGCATGGGCCGCAAGAAGATCCTCGAGGTTCACACCCGCGGCAAGCCACTGGCGCGGGAGATCGACGTCGACGCGCTCGCCGGACAGACGCCGGGCTTCACCGGGGCCGATCTGTCGAACCTGGTCAACGAGGCGGCGCTGCTGTCGGCCCGCAACGGCAAGCGCGAGATCAACCAGGACGAGCTCGAGGAAGGGATCATGCGGGTGATCGCCGGCCCGGAGAAGAAGACCCGGGTGATGTCCGACAAGGAGCGACGGGTCACCGCCTACCACGAGATGGGGCATGCGATCGTCGGGCACTACCTGCCGAACTCCGACCCCAGCCACAAGATCTCGGTCATCTACAGCGGCCACGCGCTGGGGATCACGCTCTCCCTGCCCGGCGAGGACAAGTTCCTCACCACCCGCGCAGAGCTCCTCGACACGCTGGCCATGACGCTGGGCGGACGCGCCGCCGAAGAGATCGTGTTCGACGAGATCACCACCGGGGCGGCGAATGACCTGGAGAAGGTGACGGCGACCGCGAAGCAGATGGTGATGCGCTTCGGGATGTCCGAGAAGCTCGGGCCGAGGGTGTTCGGCCACGAGCACTCGCAGCCGTTCCTGGGCCGGGAGTTCAGCGCCGAGCCCGACTACTCGGACGAGATCGCGCGGGAGATCGACGACGAGATCCGGCGCGTGGTGGAGTCGGCGCACGTCCAGGCCAAGGGCATCCTCACCGAGCAT
>VAWT01000156.1 GCA_005883415.1 Actinomycetota bacterium
CTACCTCCACTCCGCGGGGTCGTAGCTCGCTGACCGTCTGCTCAAGGTCGGGGACGCGGTAGACCAGAACCGGTTGATCACCCTCCAGGTGCTCTGCCAGCAGCACGGCCGGCGGATCCTGGGTCAGATTGACCATCGCGACGCGTGTGCCGAACGCCTCGATCGCGAACACCAGCGTCCCGCCCAGCGACTCGGTGAAGTGCACCAGGTCCCGGGCCACGTCGCGGCTGGGCAAGTAGACGAAGTCGAGGCTGCCGAACAAGTCAACCAGGGTACGCAGCGGGCGAACGGCTGCTCCTTACGCCGGTCCCTTGTTCGCCGCAAGAGAGAGTTGCCGTCGGCGGACCGTGCGATATAGGCTGGCTGTGGATTCCCGATGAAAGGTGGTCGCAGATGAGCATGGTGGTGCGCTTCTCGCCGGAGGGGTTGACGACCGACCAATACGAGGAAGTCCAGCGTCGTTTGGCCGAAGCAGGGCATTGGCCCCCGGACGGACTGGAGTACCACGTCTGTTTCGGCGAAAACGGTCAGCTAAGCGTCAGCGAGATATGGAGCTCCAACGAGCAGTTCGACGCGTTCGGACAGCACCTGCTGCCAATCCTCAACGACGTAGGCATCAATCTCGCCGGTCAGCCCGAGCGCCTTGAGATCTACAACCAAGAGCGGTTCTAGGCCACTCAACTGTCTGAGAATCGCGCTCGCTCGGCCGTCACCGCCCAGACAGCCGAGCACTCTGAAAGTCACAGTCGTCACCGGCGGCGCTATCGGGCAGCTGCTAATGCGACTGCGATTGCAATCCGTACCGATATGCGAGGCTACGACTCGTGAAGATCCGGGCGGCGGTGCTGGAGCAGCTTGCGGCGCCGCTGGTGGTGCAGGATGTCGAGCTTGGCGAGCCGAGACGGGGCGAGGTGCTCGTCCGCGTGCACGCGTGCGGCATCTGCCACACCGACATGTACTCTGCCTCGGGCGCCGACCCCTCAGGGTATGCCCCCTGCGTGCTCGGCCACGAGGGGGCCGGCGTGGTGGAGGCAGTCGGTGAGGGGGTGGGCTCGCTCAAGCCGGGTGACCGCGTGGTCACGTTGTTCAGCCCGCAATGCGGCGAGTGCGTCAACTGCCGTAGCGGCAAGACAAACATTTGCGTCGCGATTCGCGAGCAGCAGAACGCGGGTCATCTGCCCGATGGCACCACGCGCCTGTCACGCGATGGGGCACCGTTGCGGCACTTCATGGGCTGTTCGACCTTCGCCGAGGCGACTGTGATGCCCGAGATCGCGCTGGCCAAGATATCCGAGGAGGCGCCGTTTGAGGCGGCGTGCCTGTTCGCCTGCGGGCTATCTACCGGCCTGGGCGCAGCGATGTTCCGGGCGCCGGTCGAGGCGGGGGCGACGGTCGTGGTCTTCGGGGCCGGCATGGTCGGCCTCGGTGCCGTGGTCGGCGCACGGCTGCAGCGCGCCGCGCGCGTCATCGCGGTCGATCTGTCCGAGCGCCGCCTCGAGCTCGCCCGCCACCACGGTGCCACGGACGCCTGGATCGCCGGGCCAGAGATAGTCGAGCGGGTGCTCGAGGAGACGGGCGGCTTCGGCGCCGACTTTACGTTCGAGGCCACGGGCAACGTTGCCGTCATGCGTCAGGCGGTCGAGGCGGCACGCATGGGCTGGGGGAAGGCCTGCATGATTGGCGTGGCCGGCAAGGGGGATACGCTCAACATGGTCCCCCGCTACTTGATTACGGGCCGCCAAGTGCTCGGCGCATCATTCGGGGGCGTCAAGGGCCGCGAGCAGGTCCCGCAGCTGGTTGACCGCTACCTGGCGGGGGACATCGACGTGAACTCGTTTATCTCCCACCGACTCACGCTTGAGCAAGTCAACGACGGGTTCGAACTCATGCACCGCCAGGACGGCATCCGCAGCGTGATCCAGCTCAGCACCTAGTCACCGCGCCGCCCGTCGGCCTCGGAGCCGGATAAACCAAGTGGTTCGGCTAGTTCCCGCGGCCAAGAGCGCGGGCATCCATTTCGCGGATCGAGCCGATCTCCCTGGGGCCGATCAGGACTCCCGAGCCGCGGGGTGGGCGTGTGCGCGTGGCTCGAGCGGGTGCTGTTTGAGTTGGTGGCGGGATTTGACTTCGAGCTTGCGGAATGCTTTGCGCAGGTGGTAGTCGACGGTGGGGGCTGATGAACAGGTGGGCGGCGATTTCTTGGTTGGTGGCCCCGCCGGCGGCGAGGCGGGAGATCTGTGCTTCTTGGGGGGTCAGGTCGTCGCGGGTCTCGAGCGTCCGTTTGCGGGCGTGCTCGCCGGTCGCCTCGAGTTCGATGCGGGCGCGTTCGGCGAACGCTTCCATCCCGAACTCGGTGAATAGCTTGTGGGCGGTGCGTAGCTGCTCGCGGGCGTCGAGCCGGCGGCGCTCTCGCCGCAGCCATTCGCCGTACAACAGATGGCCGCGCGCGAGGTCCACCCGAACACGGCGCATTGGCCGGAGATCCTAGCCCTCAGCTACTTCTCTCTCCGGCCTGTTCCGACTGCCGCTTTTCGAACACGAGCCGGTAGTGGTCGAGGAGTTCCCGCTCGAAGCAGACCTTGTTGGCGCTCACGCCCGAGGTGAACGCCATTCGGAAGTCGGCGCTCGTCAGCCAGCGCGGCAACAGCTGAAGCTTGAGCAGTGTCTTCCTGAAGCTTCGCGCCCCGATCCTTGCATTCCATTGACGGATGGTCTCG
>VAWT01000157.1 GCA_005883415.1 Actinomycetota bacterium
AGTCTCGATTCGCAGGCAGGCGTTGAAAAAGTCACGCTGATCCGGGACGAGCCCCACCGGCTCGGTCTCATACACGGAGCTCGAACGCAGGATCTGGACGCCGTGCCGCGGCAGGGAAGCGACCGCATCTTTCAGATGCTTCAGCCGGTCGCCGACGTTTGACCCGAGGCCGAGATAGCCGCGTGTCACGCCGCCTCGCGCCACACCTCGACCGATACCTCGGCCACGGGCAGCGCCAGCGGCGGCTCGGGCTTCGCCGCCTTGACCCATACGGCGTGGGCTCTGTAGCGGTCGAGCAGGCGGTCGGCGATCGCCGCGCACAGCCGCTCGAGCGTCTTGTATGAGCGTTGCTGAGCGACGAGGTTGGCCGTATCGCAGACCTCTGCGTAGTCGACGGTGTCCTCCAGGCGATCGGTGACGGTCGCGTCTGACTCGCCCAAGTCGAGCCGCAGGTCGAGCACCAGGCGCTGGCCGACTTCGCGCTCGGCCGCAGTCACCCCCACGTGCGTGAACAGAGACAGCCCGCTGACCTCGATCGTGACCTCGGGCTCGACTGCCTCCTCATCGGCTTCGTCCTGCTCGGAGGCGTCTACGTCGTCGAACTCGTCGGCCTCGTCGTCTCGGTCCATCGCCGGCTGACCGTAGCAGCCACCATCGCGAGGGCGTCGTGGGATGGCGCCACGTCGTGGACCCGAAAGACGCGCGCGCCGCGCTCGTATGCCAGGACGTTAACCGCGGCAGTTCCAGCCACTCGGTCGAACGGATCCTGACGGCCTGTGATCCGCCCGATGAACGACTTGCGCGAAGCGCCGATCACCACCGGCCTACCGAGGGCGACGATCTCATCCAACCGGTCGATGAGCTCGAGGTTGTGCGCCGCCGTCTTGCCGAAGCCGATCCCCGGATCGAGCAGGATCCGTTCTTCATCCACGCCCTCCCGCACCGCGAACTGAAGCCGCTCCTCGAGGAACGCCTTCACCTCGGAGACGACGTCTTCGTAGCGGGGATCGTCCTGCATCGTGCGGGGCTCACCGAGCATGTGCATAAGGCACAGGTCCGCCCCCGAGGACGCGACCAGCGAGGCCATCCCCGGATCGCCGCGCAGCGCGGTGACGTCGTTGACGAACGTGGCACCGGCCTCGAGCGCCTCGGAGGCCACCTGCGCTTTCGACGTATCGACCGAGATCCGCGCAGCGGTCCCGGCCGCGGTCAGTCCCGCTATGACCGGGAGCACGCGGCGGAGCTCCTCCACGGCTCCCACGGGAAGCGCGCCCGGCCGCGTGGACTCGCCGCCGATGTCGACGATGGCGGCGCCTTCTGCCGCCAGTTCCAGCCCGTGGGAGATCGCCTTTTCGTCGACGCTCATCCGGAACATCCAGTTGATCATCCATACGATCAGGGCGACGATGATCAAGCTCACGCCCGCCGCCGCCAAAGTGGACGAGGGCCGGCCGTGGCCGATCAGGATCGCCACCAGTCCCGCGACGGCGATCACCACCGGCAGCCACAGGCGGGTCGCGGCGAGCACAGTTCTTCCTAATTTGCTTTGAGAGTGGGACCCGGTCATTTCCTGCCTGCCACGTTACTGACAGCCCCAGGGCGTCCGGAGCCTTAAGCTAGCCGCGTGGGCAGCGTCCAGCCCGCCGAAGCCAGGGTCTCGCGGAGAGTGTTGCTGCGCGGAGCTGCGGGCGGCGCCGCGGTCATGTTCGCCGGGGGCCTGCCGGCCTGGGCACGGCCGGCCCGCCAGCGCGCCAGTCTGCGGCGCCCGGACAGCCTGCCGTTCCCTCAGCTCCCGCCCGGGACCCCGTCGACGCCACAGATTCGCCACATCGTGGTGATGATGATGGAGAACCACTCCTTCGACAACCTGCTCGGCAGAGCCCCCTACGAGGTTCGGGCCCGACGAGGGCTCGACGGCCTGACCTTCCGCCGCGGCCGCAGCACGAACTTCAATCGCGACCTGTACGGTGCGCGCCACTTCGCAACCCCCGCCGGCTCGCCATGTCAGCTACACGCCGTCCCGAGCACGGCGTGGAACGCCAGCCACGAGTCCTTCGACGGCGGCCTGAACGACGGCTTCGTGCGCGCCAGCGGGCCGACGGCGATGTGGTACTGGGGCCGCCACGCGCTCCCGTTCACATACTCGCTGGCCCGGTACTTCCCGATCGGGCAGCGCTACTTCTGCTCGGTGCTGGCCCCGACCTACCCCAACCGGCGCTTCTTTTTCACCGGCACCGCCTCGGGAACGAGCGCCACCGACTCGACCACGTTCTCGATCCCGGCCACCAACGGCACGATTTTCGATCGGCTCGACGCACACGAGATCGAGTGGGCGATCTACTACCAGAACCTGCCGAGCGCCGCGATCGTCCCTGGAGCGCTGAACGGACGTAGCGCCAAGCTACACAGCTTCGATCAGTTCGCCGCCGACGTGGCCGCGGGCCGGCTGCCGGCGTTTACGTTCATCGATCCCAACTACACGACGACCTCGGAGGAGAATCCGCAGGACGTCCAGGTCGGGGAGCAGTTCATCGCGCAGGTCGTGAACGCGCTGATCCGGGCGCCGACCTGGCGGCACACCGCTCTGTTCATCACCTACGACGAGCACGGTGGCTATTACGACCACGTGCCTCCCCCGCACGCCAGAAAGCCTGACTCCATTCCTCCCCGACTCAAGCCCGGCGATGCTCCCGGCGAATATGACCGCTACGGGTTCCGCGTGCCGCTGTTCGTGGTTTCACCGTGGGCCCGCGCGGGCTACGTTTCAGGCATGGTTCAGGATCACACGTCGCTCACCGCGTTCATCGAACACAAGTGGAACCTTCCGGCAATGACGTATCGCGACGCCAACGCTCACCCCATGACCGACTACTTCGATTTCCGCCGCGCCGCGTTCCGCAGCCCGCCGCAGCTCGCGGCGGCGCCCTCGCTCCAACCCGGACTGGAGCGCTGCCGGGCGGAAGGGCTCAGCCCGCCGCTCCCGAGCGCATCGCCTGCGGTGCAGACCGACGTCGGCCGACTGCTCGCCGCTCACTTCCGGCGCTAGCCCGTGCTCGGACCGGCTCGCTACCTGGCGGACTTCGCCCGTTTCGCGGCGACGAAGCGCTCCCAGGAGCACCACGACTCACAGGCGCTCGCCGAACTGGGGGCCAGGCCGCTGCCGCTACCGCCCGGGCTCGACCTGGAATGGCTCGGGGTCTCCGGCTATCGGATGACCTACCAGGGCCAGACGCTGTTCGTCGACCCGTACGTCTCGCGAGTTCCGCTCTCGGCGGTCATCCGGGGCCGCCCGGCGGTCCCCGACCCGGCGATGCTCGACCGCTTCATAGGCACGCCCGAAGACGTGGTCGGTGTGCTCGTCGGCCACACCCATTTTGACCACGCCGTCGACGCGCCGGCCATCTGCCGGCGGTTCGGCTGCCGGGCGTATGGATCGGACTCGCTGGTCAGGCTGATGGCTCTGCACGGACTGGCGGAGCAGGCGGTGGAGGTCGAGCCGTACGAGACCTACGAGCTCGGCCCGTTCACGGTCAGCTTCACGCCCAGCCTGCACTCGAAGCTGGTGCTGGGACTGGCGGTGCCGTTCGACGGCGAGCTCACGTGCGACCACCTCGACGGGCTATCCCCGAGCGCGTACCGCTGCGGGCCCGTGTGGGGAATCCAGATAGACGTTGCCGGCGTGAGCTTCTATCACCAGGGGAGCGCCAACCTGATCGAGGATGCGATCCGGGCCCGCGGCGTCGACTTCTTCCTAGCCGGGGTCGCGGGCCGCGGCTTCACCAGGGACTACTGGAAGCGAGTCCTCCGCCGCCTCGAGCCCCGAACCGTGATCCCCACCCACTACGACGATTTCTTCCGTCCGCTGACCGCGCCGATGGGGTTCACCCTGAACGTCAACCTGGCACGGGTCCCGGAGGAGATCGCCGCCGTCAGCGGGGATTTCTCCGTGGCGGCGCTGCCGCCGCCCTAGGGCCACGGACATAACTGTCGTCTGGCGACAGTTACGTCCCATAGCCAGCCCTGGCTCGCCAGGGTCAGCTGACTCGCCAGGGTCAG
>VAWT01000361.1 GCA_005883415.1 Actinomycetota bacterium
TGGAGATGCTGCGCGAGCTGGGCTTCTGCTCGGGGATCGAGAACTACTCGCGGATCCTCGACGGGCGTAAGCCGGGCGACCGGCCCTACTGCCTGCTCGACTACTTCCCGGACGACTTCGTGTGCTTCGTCGACGAGTCACATCAGACCGTTCCCCAGATCGGGGGGATGTACGAGGGCGACCGATCGCGCAAGCAGACGCTCGTGGACTACGGCTTCCGCCTGCCGAGCGCGCTCGACAACCGCCCCCAGACGTTCCAGGAGTTCCTCTCGATCACCCCGCAGCTCGTGTTCGTCTCAGCGACTCCCGGTGAGTACGAGCGCAGCCACTCGACCAGGATCGTGGAGCAGATCGTCCGTCCGACCGGCATCGTCGATCCAGAGGTGGAGGTGAGGGAGACCCGCAATCAGATCGACGACCTCATGAACGAGATCCGGGGGCGGGCCGATCGCGACGAGCGCACGCTGGTGACCACGCTCACGAAGAAGATGGCCGAGGACCTGACCGACTATCTGCTGGAGATGGGCTTCAAGGTGCGCTACCTGCACTCGGAGATCGACACGCTCGAGCGCATCCAGATCATCCGGGAGCTGCGGCTCGGCCAGTTCGACGTCCTGGTGGGCGTCAACCTCCTGCGCGAGGGCCTCGACCTCCCGGAGGTCTCGCTCGTGGGGATCCTCGACGCCGACAAGGAGGGGTTCCTGCGAGGGGAGACCTCGCTGATCCAGACGATCGGGCGGGCGGCCCGCAACATCGAGGGCAAGGTCCTGATGTACGCGGACAAGGAGACGGCCGCGATGCGCGCCGCGATCGGGGAAACGGACCGGCGCCGGGCGATCCAGCGCGCCTACAACGAGGAGCATGGGATGACGCCCGACGGCTGCCGAGGAGCTGCGGTTCGAATACGCCGCCAAGCTCAGAGACGAGATCCGCGACCTGAAGCGGGCGCTCGATCAGGCCATCGCAGAGGGGACCGCGCCAATCGGGTGATCCAGAGCGGGTCCGCACTGTGAGGTACGCTGCGAGGCGCTTCGCCCACACCGTGATACGGAGGTAGTTCGCGTGGCCCTGGACCGACAGAGCATCGAGAAGAAGGACTTCCCCATCGGGCGCCGGGGCTATGACCCCGAGGCCGTCGACGCGCACCTCAGTGCGCTCGCTGCCGAGGTGGACGAGCTCAAGCGCTCCTCTCGCCGCCGCTCCGACTCGCTCGCCGTTGCAGCCAGCGAGCAGGTCCGGTCAATCGTCGAGGCCGCCGAGACCAGCGCGTCCGAGATCCAGCGACAGGCGGAGGACGAGGCGCGCGACATTCGCGTCGAAGCGAGCAACGAAGCCCAGACCACGCGCGAGCAGGCGACAGCCCAGGCGCGCGAGTACGTCGGCAACGTGTCCGAGTCCACGGCCTCGATGTTGCAGCGAATCGAGACCATGCAGAACGAGCTGAACGCCCTGTTCGAGTCGCTGCGGACCGGGTCCAACCGGCTCGGTGCCGACCTCCAGCTGCTGGAAGGAAACCTCGAGGAGGTCAGGGACGCCGTCGTGCCGCGGCCGAAATTCGAGCCGGAGCCGACCGTCGCGGCAGAACGAGCAGTTCCGGCCCCGGCGGAGCCCACGCCACGACCGGACGTATTCGGCGAGCACGCCGAGACCCAGCCCTCGGCCGGAGGGGAGATCCCGGCCGAGGCGCGGCAAGAGCCAGCTGATCAGCCCGTCGCTACCCCGCCGGCAGCGAACGGCAGCGATGACGCCGAGGGGGCGCGGCTGATCGCGTTGAACATGGCGCTCAACGGCACACCGCGCGACGAGACCGACCGCTACCTGGCCGAGAACTTCAAGCTCACCGACCGGCGCGGGCTGCTCGACGAGGTGTACGCGTCGGTGGAGGGCTGAGCGCGGACACGTAGCGACCGCGGGGTCGTGCGACGCCCCGCAAAGTGCGGCCAAACGCCCAGGGGAACATCTGTTCGGTCGACTAGACTGGTTCGGGTGGACCAGCTCGTCGTCTCGGGCGCCCGGGAACACAATCTCAAGGACGTAACGGTCGCGATCCCGCGGGGATCGCTGACTGTGATCACCGGTCTGTCGGGGTCCGGCAAATCGTCGCTGGCGTTCGACACGATCTATGCCGAGGGCCAGCGCCGATACGTGGAATCGCTGTCCGCGTACGCCCGGCAGTTCCTGGGGCAGATGGACAAGCCCGACGTGGATTCGATCGAGGGGCTTTCGCCGGCCATCTCGATCGATCAGAAGACCACTTCGCGCAACCCGAGATCGACGGTCGGGACTGTCACCGAGATCTACGACTATCTGCGTCTGCTCTGGGCGCGCGTCGGCCATCCACATTGCTACGTGTGCGGACGCCCGATCAGCGGGCAGTCGGCCGAGCAGATCATCGACCAGGTGATGGAGCTGCCCGAGGGCACGCGATTCATGGTGCTCGCGCCGATCGTCCGCGGGCGCAAGGGCGAGTACGGCAAGCAGCTCGAGGAGCTTCGGGCAGAAGGGTTCACGCGCGTGAAGGTGGACGGCGAGCTGCGGCGGCTCGACGAGGACATCGCGCTCGACAAGAAGTTCATGAACGACATCGCGGTGGTGGTCGACCGCTTGGTGATGAAGGATGAGCTGCGCAAGCGGCTCGCGGACTCGATCGAGACCGCCGTGGCGCTGGCCGACGGGCTCGTGGAGATCGAGCTCGTGGACGCCCCGAATTCGAGGCGTGATGCCGAGACTTCGGGTCAGAACGCGGGGCTGGATGCCCCGCGGAGCAACATCATGACCTACTCCGAGAAGTTCGCCTGTCCCGTTCACGGTCCGAGCCTGGTCGAGCTCGAGCCCCGGATCTTCAGCTTCAACTCCCCCCATGGCGCGTGTCCTCGCTGCACCGGGTTGGGCTCCCAGATGGAGATCGACCCCGAGCTGGTCGTGCCCGATCCCACGCTCTCGATCGGCGAGGGAGCGATCGCCCCATGGGCGGTGAGCGCCTCCGACTACTACGACCAGCTGACGCAGGCGATCGCCGAGCGCTATGAGGTCGACCTGGAGACGCCGTGGGAGGACCTGCCCGACGATTCACGGGACTTCTTCCTCTACGGCACCAACGGAGACCGAGTGCAAGTGTCCTACCGCAACCGCTTCGGCCGCCGTCGCTCGTACGCCACGACCTTCGAAGGGATCGTCCCCAACCTCGAGCGGCGCTATCGCGAGACCGAGTCCGACTTCACGCGCGAGAAGATCGAGGAGTACATGACGCTCCGGCCCTGCCCGGAGTGCAAGGGCGCTCGGCTGCGGCCCGAGTCACGGGCGGTGCTTGTCGGGGGGACCCCGATACACGAGTTCACCCGCCTCTCTGCGCGCCGAGCGCTGGAGTGGGTGCGGGACCTGGATCTGTCCGAGCACGACCGCCGAATCGCTCGGCTGATCCTCCGCGAAATCGACGAGCGACTGCAATTCCTGGAGAACGTCGGCGTGGGCTACCTGTCGATGGAGCGGGCCGCGGCCACGCTCTCAGGCGGTGAGGCGCAGCGAATCAGGTTGGCCACGCAGATCGGATCCTCGCTGGTGGGAGTGCTGTACATCCTCGACGAGCCGTCGATCGGCCTTCAC
>VAWT01000362.1 GCA_005883415.1 Actinomycetota bacterium
GGGAGGGATCAG
This sequence comes from Actinomycetota bacterium, assembly GCA_005883415.1. GTDB lineage: Bacteria > Actinomycetota > Thermoleophilia > Solirubrobacterales > Solirubrobacteraceae > Palsa-465. Next base: position 13 of record VAWT01000362.1, read on the forward strand.
GTTTCCGAACGCGAGCCAGGACGACCCCGTGATCGCCCGCGCGGATGGGTCGGTTCTCTACAACTTTGCGGTCGCGGTGGACGACCTCGATGCCCGCATCACCCACGTGGTGCGCGGGGAGGATCACGTCTCGAACACGCCCAAGCAGCTTTTGGTGTTCGACGCGCTCGGCGCCCCGCCGCCGCGCTACGCCCACCTGCCCCTCCTGCACGGGCCCGACGGCCGCAAGCTGTCAAAGCGCCACGGCGCGGCCTCGGTTCAGGAGCTTCGCGCCGCGGGCTACCTCCCGGAGGCGGTCGACAACTACCTGGCCCTGCTCGGGGCGGGATTCTCCGACGACGAGGAGTTCTTCACGCTCGAAGAGCTGGCGGAGCGGTTCCGACTGGATCGGGTATCCCACAACCCGGCCATATTCGACGAGCAGAAGCTGAGGCACTTCAATGGCCGCTGGCTGCGGACGCTGGACATCGACGAGTTGACCCGTCGCATTGAGGCGTACACGGGTCGCAGCGGACTCAAGCCCGCGGTCGAGATCTCGGCCGAGAAGATCCAGACGCTCGCCGATTTCTGGCCCCTGAGCTCGTTTTTGTTCGAGGGGCCGGTCGACGACTCCGCTGCGTTCGAGAAGACCCTTTGCCGTGACGGCGGGCTCGACACGCTCGAGGCGGCCCGCGACGCACTTCGGTCAGTCGAGCCGTTCACGCAGGAGAGGGTGGAGGGGGCGCTGCGCGGGCTGGTCGAGCGGCTCGGTCTAAAGCCCGGGAGAGTGTTCCAGCCCGTACGGGTGGCGATCGCGGGCACGACCGTCTCGCCTGGAATCTTCGAGAGCGTGACCGTACTAGGCCGCGACGAGACGCTGGCCAGGATCGACCGCGCCCTCGAACGGGGGCGTGCCACCTGCCGCTAAACCCGTATCGAACATTTGCCGATAGGGGGCACATGGGAGCAGTGGCCGATGTCCCGCCCCCCGATCCGCACGCCGCGGACGAGCCGCGGGAAGCTGCGACCGAGCCACAAGCGGCTCCGACCGAGCCACACGCGGCTGCGACCGAGCAGCCGGTCCGCAATCGCCACCATAACGAGGGTCACGGCCGGCGACTGACCGCCGCATTCGAGGCACTGGAGGGCTTTCCGGTGCTGGTCGAATCCCGCAACCGCGTTCTGCGGCTGTTCGAGTCAGGCGTCGTGTCGACCGGCGAGGTCGTGGCCGCGGTGGAGTCCGACGTCGCGTTGGCGATCGCCGTGATGAGGCTCGCGAACCGAGTGAAGGGGTCCCTGCACGGGCGCGTGGACAGCGTCGTAAAGGGGGTCGAGGTGCTCTCGCCCGAGGCCGTCCACGCGATCGCCAGCCGCGCCCGGACGTTTGACTTCTTCGAGCACACGGCCGTGTGGCAGGGCATTCCCGAGCGCTTCAGGCTGCACGCGGTGGCCACGCAGCGGGCTGCCAACCGCCTGGCCAAGGAGGTCGGCTACGACGACCCGGATCGGCTGATGGTCACCTCGCTCATGCATGACATTGGCAAGCTCGTTCTCGTCCAGGCGTATCCAGGCTATCCGCGCCAGGTCCACGGCCGGGCGCGAACTCCGGAGGAACGGGTCCAGCGCGAGCGACGCGAGCTCGGCGTCGACCACGCGCTCGTCGGCGGGGTCCTGGCTCGCCGCTGGGGATTCCCCGGTTCTGTGGCGAGCATCATCGAGCGCCACCACGCCGAGGACTGCGAGGGCGAGACCGCTCTGGTGCGGCTCGCGGACATGCTCGCCCACCATTCCGTCGGAGGCGCGGTCCTGCCCGCCGCGCTGCTCAGCGTCTCGCGTGGCCTTGGGCTCGCGGTGCCCGAGCTCCGGGCCGTCATGTACGACCTGCCGCTGACGAGCTCAGAGGCACGCCCCCGCCAGCTCGACCCCTGCCCGCTATCGGCCCGTGAGGTCCAGGTGCTGCGCGGCCTCGCTCAGGGGAAGGTCTACAAGCAGATCGCGGCCGAGCTTGGGCTGTCCACCAGCACGGTGCGGACCCACCTTCATAACGTGTACGGCAAGCTGGGGGCGATGGATCGGGCCCAGGCCGTGTTGACCGCCACCGAGCGCGGCTGGATCTGAAGCCTGGCCCCGACAGGGCTTGGCGTCGCCGCGGTCGCGTACGATCGCCACTCCCGTGATCTCGATCACCACCAAGTCCCCATACGCCCTCGACGCACTGGTGGAGCTGCAGCTGCACGGCGACGCCGGCCCGGTGCCGATCGCCGAGCTCGCGCGCCGGCGCCACATCCCGGTGCAGTTCCTGGAGCAGCTTTTTGCCACCTTGCGCCGGGCGGGGGTGCTTCGCTCGCAGCGCGGCGTCGGCGGCGGCTACAGCTTTGCCCGCCGGCCGAGCAAGATCACCGTCCTGGAGATCATCGAGCTCCTGGACGGCCCCGTCGGCCAGGGCGCCACCGGCATATTCGCCGACGCGGCCCAAGCAGCCCGTGCGGTGCTGGAGGGCTCGACGGTGGCCGATATGGCCGAGGCCGAAGCCCGCGCCGTGGGCGCGCCGATGTACCACATCTAATGGGAAGCGTTCGTCAAGCTCCTAGCTCAACGTAGCCGGCGACGCCTGGTCAGCCGAGGAACGAGTGAAAGGCCCCGAGCGACTGGAGAGCTTCGGGGTAAACGGTTTGAACCGGTAGGGCTTGCTGGTGGCGAACCCGGCCTTGGCGGCAGCCGCCTTGTCAGCGA
>VAWT01000009.1 GCA_005883415.1 Actinomycetota bacterium
ATCGGACGGGCCGCGAAAGCGTCCTGCCTCATGACGAGCGGCGACGAGCTGTTTGACCTCCTGTTCGCGGACCCCCTTGACGTACCCGAGTCCCACGCGCACGCGGCTCTCCCCGTCGAGCGTGCACTCCGCCTCGCTTGAGTTGACGTCGGGTGGAAGCACATCGATCCGCCGCCGCTGCGCTTCGTGGATCAGCGCGTCCGGCGGATAGAACCCCATCGGCTGCTCATTCAAAAGCGAGCACAGGAACTCCGGGCCGTAGTGGACACGCAGCCAAGTCGACTGATAAGCGAGCAATCCGAAGGCGGCGCCATGGGCCTTCGGAAACCCGAATCCCGAGAACCCCTGGACCATCGCGAACACCCGCTCGGCGGTCGCCTCGTCCGCACCATGCTTACGCTTGGCCCCCTCGATGAAACGCTCGTGGTAAGCCCGGATCGCCGCCTCCGAACGCTTGCGGCTCATCGCCCGCCGCAGCCCCTCGGCCTCCCCGGTCGAGAACCCAGCGAAGGCGATCGCGACCTCGAGCACCTGGTCCTGAAAGATGATCGCCCCGAGCGTCTCCTTCAGCACCGACTCCAACGATGGATGCTCGTAGGGGACCTCGTAGCCGGGATCCTTGCGTAAGTGCTGGCGGCGGGCAATGTACGGGTTGACGGCTCCACCCTGGATGGGGCCAGGCCTGACGATCGCCACCTGGATCGTCAGATCTTGCAAGCTCTCAGGCCGAGTGCGGCGCAGCGATTGCATCTGCGCGCGACTCTCGATCTGGAACACGCCGGTTGTATCGGCATTCTGGATGCAGTCGTACGTGTCCGGATCGTCATACGGGATTTTCGAGAGATCGATTTGCTCTTCCCGAGTACGGGCCACCAGATCGACCGTGCGCTCCACAGCCGAGAGCATTCCCAGGCCGAGCAGGTCGATCTTCAAGAACCCGGCGTCGGCGCACGAGTCCTTGTCCCACTGGACGATCTGGCGCCCCTGCATCGCGGCGGGCACGATCGGGCAGCAATCGATCAGCGGCCGGGTGGCGACGATCATCCCGCCTGAGTGCTGGCTCAGGTGACGCGGCAACCCGTGGGCCTCGGCGGCGAGACGCGCCAGCCATGCCCAGCGGCCCTGGCGGGCGCTTGCGGCCCGGCCTTGGAAGACGTTCTCGATGTCCTTGCCCACCCCGCGCGCGTCCCACCCCTCACTGCCACGAGCCACGCGTTCGATTTCCCCGGGCGGGAGCCCCAGTGCCTTGCCCAGCTCCCGGATCGCGCCACGTGCCCTGAACGTCGGGAAGGCCGCCACCAGGGCCGAGCGGTCGTGGCCATAGCGCTCGTGGACTCGAGGAATCAGGGTTTCCCGGATGTCGCGCGGGAAGTCCAGGTCGATGTCAGGCAGCGAGGTCAGCTCCTCGTTCAAAAAGCGCCCGATCAGCAGCTCATTGGCGATCGGATCGACGTGCGAGAGGCCGGTCAGGTAGCAGACAATCGAGGACACGCTCGAGCCGCGGCCGCGCCCGGGCGGCAGCAGCGCCCGCGCGCTGTCTGGGCCGCGCACCTCGACCGCGACCTCGCGCGCCAGCTCGAGCAGATCGTGGTGGAGCAGGAAGAAGCCGGCCAGCCCCAGCGCCTCGACGATCCGCAGCTCTTGAAGGAGGCGGCTCCTCGCGCGCTCGCGCACAGAAGCGGACGCACTCGCATATCGCTCCGCAAGGCGGGTGTCGCACAGCTCCGAGAGCGTGCGCATAGCTTGCTCGTCCTCGGCGCCTGGATACCGGTAACCGAGGTCTGAGCGCAGATCGAACCGCAGTCGTTCGGCCAGCCTCACCGTCTCGGCCACCGCCTCGGGGTGCTCGAGAAAGCGCGCGGCCATTGCCTGCTGCGAGGCGAGCACGTGGCTGAAGTTGCCGCGACGCTGCGGCTCTGAAGCGTCGAGGGTGGAGTGCAGGCGCACGGCTACGAACGCGTCCTGCAGCGGCGCGCGCGAACGCGCGTGCGCGTGTACGTTGCCGGTCGCCACGCACCGCAGGTCAAGCCGCTTGGCCAGCCGTTCGAGCCGCCGGTTGCGTGCGCGATCATCGCGCAGGAACGGACGCTGCAGCTCGACCCTGAGGTGCTCAGGCCCAAAACCTTCTCGCAACCTCCGAACCGTGGGCTCGTCGTGCACTCCACGCAGCGCGCATCCGCTCAGGCAGACGAGGCCTTCGGCGTGGTCGAGAACGGTCTGAAGCGGCGTCGAGGGGTCCGTAGGCGAAGCGCCTTCTCTTCCTTCGCGCGTGTGCGCGTGCGCGCACGTCAAGATCTGACAGAGATTGGACCAGCCCCGCTCGTTCTCCACGAGCAACCCCAAGTGGCGCCCATCGTCCAAATCGATTTCCGCCCCGTGGATGGCGCGAAGTCCCAGCGCGTTCGCGGCGACCGCGAATTCCATCGAGCCCGAGACCGAGTTGTGGTCTGTCAGGGCTAGCGCTTCATAGCCCAGCTCGAGCGCCGTCCCAACCAGCTCGTCGGGCAGCGATGCGCCATCGAGGAACGAGAACGCGGAATGGCAGTGAAGCTCGGCGTAGGGCACGCGAACGCATGTTCGCACCTCGCTCGGACGGCGTGGGCAGGAGCCAGGCCTTGACAAGTTATTAGTCGCTGCTAAGCTGCCTTTCTAGTTAGCAGTCACTAAGTACCCAAGGCCACGGAGACATCGCCCAATGACCAGCTCCCGCACAAGCAGATGGACCCTCTTGATCGTGTCGATCGGCCTGTTCATGGTCGTGCTCGACAACCTCGTCGTGAATGTCGCCCTGCCCAGCATCCACCGGGACCTGGGCGCGTCCATCCAGTCCCTCGAATGGACCGTCAACGCGTACGTTCTGGCCTACGCGGTGTTCCTGCTGACCGGTGCGGCGCTCGGTGACCGCTTCGGGCGCAAGCGGATGTTCACCGGCGGAATCGTGCTCTTTACGCTGTCGTCCGCCGCGGCCGCGCTGGCTCCGACGAGCGGCACGCTGATCGCCGCACGGGCGGTCCAGGGCCTCGGGGCCGCGATCGTCACGCCGCTCACGCTCACGCTGATCGCAGACGCATTCCCCCCTCAGCGGCGCGGGGTGGCGATCGGAGTGTGGTCAGGGATCAGCGGAATCGCCGTCGCGCTTGGGCCCCTGGTCGGGGGCGCGGTGGTGCAGGCGGCCTCGTGGCACTGGATCTTCTGGATCAACGTACCGATCGGCATCGCGCTGGTGCCGCTGTCTATCGCGCGACTCGCCGAGAGTCGCGGGCCGTCCCGGCATCTCGATCTTCGCGGGCTGGCGCTCGCCTCAAGCGGACTGTTCGGGATCGTGTTCGGCCTGGTCCGCTCGCAATCGCAGGGCTGGACCGATCCCGAGATCCTGGTCGCGCTGGGTGTCGGCGCGGTGCTCGTGATCGCCTTCATCCTCCACGAGCTGCGGACCCGCGAGCCGATGCTCCCGATGCGCTTCTTCGCCAAGCGGAGCTTCGCGGTCACCAACGTGGTGTCGCTCTCCATGTACTTCGGGATGTTTGGCTCGATCTTCTTCCTCAGCCAATTCCTGCAGAGCGTGCTTCACAACAGCCCGTTGCAGGCAGGCGTGAAGCTGCTCGTCTGGACCGGGGCGACCATGGCGGTCTCGCCGCTGGCGGGCTTCTTCTCGGAGCGCTACGGCAGCCGGGGGTTCATGGCGGCCGGGCTCGGATTACAGGCCGTGGCGCTCGGTTGGCTCGCGACGCTGGCCGGCGTACATCAGAGCTACACGAGCATGATCGCGCCGTTCATCCTCGCCGGCTCCGGCATGTCACTCGTGTTCGCCCCCTCGGCCAACGCCGTCCTGGCCTCCGTCAGCACTGAGGAAGTTGGGCAGGCGTCCGGAGCCACGAACGCGATCCGCGAGCTCGGCGGCGTGCTCGGCATCGCGGTGCTGGCGACGGTGTTCACCAGCCACGGCAGCTACCTCTCCCCGCAGCAATTCGTGGACGGGCTGAGGCCCGCCATGTGGGTCGGGGTCGCGGTGCTCGCCGCCGGCGGATTGATCGCCGCCGCGATGCCGTTCTCTATCCGGGCCAAGGCGGCCGAACAGGTCGATACTGTCGGCGAAGCCGTTCCGGCGGCATAGAAGATGGCCACGACACAGACACAGTCACCGCGTCAGCGCGTTCCGGCAGCCGAGCGTCGGGACGCGCTGATCGACGCTGCCGTGCACGAGTTCGCTCTCCGCGGCCTGTACGGAACACCGGTCGACAAGATCGCGAGGCGCGTCGGCGTGGCGCAGCCGTACGTCTTCAGCCTGTTCGGCTCGAAGAAGGAGTTGTTCCTAGCCGCGGTCGAGCGCGGCTTTGAGCTGACAGCCGAGACATTCACGAAGGCCGCCGCCGAGTACGACCCTGCGATCGCGCTGCCCGACGCCGACATCCTCAAGGCGATGGGCAAGGCCTACGTCGAGCTGCTCCAGTCCGAGCACCGCGACTATCTGATGCTCCAGCACCACGCCTATGCGGCCTGTGATGACCCGGAGATCCGGGAGCGAGTTCGAGGCCTGTATGCCCGGCTCGTCGCACATGTGGAGCGTCTCGCGGGGCCCGATTTCGACTCGGAGCGGATCGATGAATTCTTCCGTTACGGGGCGTGGCTCAATGTCGGCGCGGCGATGGGCGTCGAGGACCTCTCGGCGGGCTGCGAGTGGATGCGCGCCGAGGTTGATAGATAGGAACGGGGGCGAGCATGCTCGCCCCCGGCCGCCGGAGATGATTAGCGAGTGGCTGGGGTGAGCTCGATGGCCGTCAGGCCGCGGGATCAGCGAGGCCCTTGGCGCGAAGCTCGTCGCGCGCCTCGGGAGTCTTCTGAAGTCCGTCGAGCCCCATCCCACGCAGCACTGGCTGTGCCTTCGTGAATTGGATCTCGCGGTAGTCGACCACCTGGACGTGGTTGCCCCAGGGATCGCGAAAGTCGAGCGAGCCGGCCGATTGCACGTCTACGCCCTGCTCACGTAGTCGCGCTCGCACCGTTTCCTTGTCGTCGACGACCAGCCCGAAGTGGCGCGAGCCGTCCGGAGGTTGCGAGCGGCCCGAGCTAAGCGCGATGAACTGATCGCCCATGTCGATGAAGGCCATGCGGTTGCCGTGGCGCCCGCGGAGCTCGAAGTCGAACAAGCGCCCGTACCATTGGAGCGCCTCACCGACGTCGCCGACCTCGAGCGCAATGTGGTTGATGCCGACCAGCCGAGGCATACGCGCCTACCCGCCGGCCTGCGCCAGATCCGTGGCGGGCTCGATCTGCCACCTCCGGGCCACGTCCTCGAGCCGGTCGTCGATCGGCCAGCGGTCGGGGCGCTGCTCGCCGTCGTGCTGGGGGCTTGCGCCCTTGAGAGCCATGCATCCCGTGTTGTCCCCGATCGCGCGGATCTCATCGATGTCGGCCTCGGACAGCCGGATCTGCCCGGGGAGCGCCTCCAGCTCTTCACGCTTGTCCTCGATTGGCCGCGCGTGCGGCCCGGACTCCTGGATCAGCGTCGGAACGACGCAGCGGACGGCTGGGTGCGCGAGGTTCCACTGGCACGCGAGCTGCAGCATGGTCAGCCCTGCACGCTGCGCGATCGGCCACATCGACTCCATCCGCTGGCGTCCGGCCTCGATCCAGCCCTGGGGGCGAAAGCGGCGGTGGTCCTGCGGCGGAAACTCCTGGCCTGGAAGTACGTCATCCCAGAACAGTCCGCCGTAGTCGACCACGCGCGTGATCACGTTGACACCGGCGTCCGCGGCCGCCGCCAGGCAGAGCTCGCCCGGCCACGGCTCGAGCGGGTTGAGGATGATCATCGCCCAGTCGAGGAGCTCTCCGTACCGCTCGAAGCAGTCGATCAGATCGAGCGTGAAGCCGTTGGCCGGTCCGGGTGCGACGCCGATCATGCGCGTCAGCTCCGCGTCCCGCAGCGCCGCCATCCCGGCCCACACTTCCTGGCTCGTGTATCCGATGCGGTCCGGGTTGTGCAGTAGCAGTAGATCGAAGGAATCGATCCCGCAGCGCTCGAGGCTGCGCTCGGTCGCCATCCTCAGGTAGTCGGCGTACTCGGCGGGCGCTCGTAGCCGAGGATCGGTGAACCGTGGGAATCCCTTGGCGCCGTCGCGTTCGCCGGTGTAGAAGTCGTGGCCGACTGCTCCGACGACGCAGATCTCATCACGCGGCTTGCCGGATATGGCGCGCCCCAGCATCCGGTCTGCCTCTCCGGTGCCGTACACGTCGGCGGTGAGGGACGTCCGAATCCGCTCGTTCGGCGTGAACAGCGCTGTCAGGGGCTCGTCGTCGAGCGGCTCGCCAAAGCCCATGAACCGGCCTCCACTCCAGGTGCCGACCGCCGTGGGTCCGGGATCTGAAGGGGTCGGGGTGGACGCTGACACGGCGTCCGAAGAGTTTAGGCTCGCCCTCTTATAGACCGGCCGCGGCCAGCGCGTAGTCCTCTTCGCTGTCTCGTACTCAGCGCTGCCGCCACCACCTGCCGCTTTCCAGGTCGTGGAACACGACCTCATCGCGTCCGCACGTCGTGACGATCTCCCAGTAGCGCCGGCGCAGCGGACGGTCGGTCCACCACCGATCCTCGACCAGCCAGGACTCGCGCACCGAGTCCACCTCGCGACCGTCGACGAGCTGCGGAGCGCCGCCATCGGCAGCTCTCACCGCGACCCGGCGAGGGATCGACAGGCGACGGGGACCGGTCATAGGCGGTGGGGACCAGCTAGCACGGCCGTCAGCCTTTCCACATTTTGTGCGCAAATTTTACACAGTCTTTGTGTAATAGTCTTGCTATCCTGTGGGCGTGCGCCAAGCCAGCGGCGATCTCTTCCCCACTGATAGCCCGATTCCCGCGAGCCAGATGATCGGGCGCTCGGATGATGTGCGCGAGATCGCCACAGCGCTCGCGAACGGAACGAACCTGATCATCGCGGCCCCCCGTCGCACGGGCAAGACAAGTGTCTGCGACGCAGCGCTCGGACGTCTGCGGCGCAACCGTTTCTACACCGCGCGCCTGGATCTGTTCAGGATCGCTGATGCCGCTGAGCTCGCCGAGACGCTGGCGCTCGCGGTAATCGCCAACCGATCGCCGATCCACCGCCTCGTCCGCCGCGCCCGAGAGGTAGGTCGGGTCGCCTTGAACGCGACCCAGGCCGCGGCTGTGCTGAAGCTCAAGAGCCAGCTCGGCGACGCGGTCGAGCTCGCGATCACGCCGGGCTGGGCAGCCCAGGATCCTGAGCGTGCTCTTGACCTCGCACTCGAACTTCCGGATCGGGTTGCTCGCGCCGACGGCCGACGAATGATCGTGTTCTTCGACGAGTTTCAGGAAGTCGCCGGCGAACGGCGACCCTATGGCAATCCCGATGCCGTGACGAAACGGATGCGAGCGATATTCCAACGAAGCTCCGAGGTGAGCTACCTGTTCGCCGGCAGCCTCGAGCACATGATGCGCGACCTGTTCGCTCCATCGCACCGTGCGTTCAGCGGCTTCGGCGGTTTCCACACATTGCGGGCGATCACGGTCGCCGATTGGTCGCGCGGCTTGCTCGAGCGCTTCGCCGCCGATGACTGCGTGAAGCGGCGCTCGACAGCGACACGCTGGCGATGGAGCAGACGGTCGAGCAGATCAGGCGCCTGCACAAGAACGCCCTCCAGGTTGCGCGCGCGTTGGCCCATCGGCAGCCGATTCCGAAGCGGTTGTCGCCGACGATTCGCGACCGGGTGCTGAAGCTCCTGCTGCGAGCAGGGATCGTTGAGCACGTAGCGCGGGGCGACTGGCAGATCGTGGACCCTCTGCTCGGAGCCTATCTTCATCGCCTCGATCCGCTTGGATAAGCGACGCCGCGGCGACTTCCCTCAGAGTCACAGTCATGGTCGATCTGGGCGATGGCCAATTACACACATTCTGCGGAATTCGATAACAAGAACTGTGTAAAACAGGTCATCGACGTCATCCCTCGTACGGCGCCAGCACCGCACGCCGCTCGGGAAAGCGAGAATCGGGATCGACTGTGAGCACGCGCAGCGCGGCATCCGATCCGGCGGCGGCGCGCGTCTGTCGGATCGCTTCACGCAGACGGGCCGATCTGGCGGCGGCAGGATCCTCGAGCAGCGCGCGCTGGTCACAGGCCGGTGGGCCGAAGCGCTCGACCGCCAGCCGGAGCTCCTCGGCCGGCGCGGGCATCAACTGAAGGCGCGGGACCAGCGCCAGCCGCATCCGCCCGGGATCCGCGAGCGCCTCGCGAAACGTGACCTGCTCACGCCACGTGCCGCCACGCTCGACCAGCACTGCCGACAGCACGATCGAGCGCAGCGTGCGGCCTCGTCGCTCACGCCGCGCGAGGACGCGGTCGATGAGCAGCCCCAGCCCCCGCTCGAGCTGGATGCCGGACGCGGCCTCCGGGAGCTCGAGCGACTCGCGCACGAGCTCGCTGGCGGGCCGCGGCTTCAGCGCTCCGTCACGACCGCTGGCCAATTCGAGGGCATGCAGCCCCACAGCCCCAAAGCGGTCGGCGATTGCGGTGGGTGGAAGGGAAGCGAGCTCGCCCAAGGTCCGGATGCCAAGGCGCTCGAGCGCTTCCGGAAGATCGGCCAGCGCCGAGCGGGCGCGCAGCAACGCAACGGGCAGAGGGGCGAGGAAAGCGCGGGCTCGGGCGCGCCCGTCAATCGGGCTGAGACCCGCAAGGCGCGACGGGAGGCAGCCAGCACTCCCTCGATTCCCCCATGCAGTTGCAGCAGCCCGCGCCCGTCGAAGCACACGAGCCCCGGACGCTCCGGTTCGACCGCGGCCCCGATCGACTCCAGACGCACGAGCAGTCGTTCCCAGGAATCGGCCACCCCAGCTGGATCGCCCGGCAAGAGCGTCAACCGTGGGCAGCGCGCAAGCGCCTCCCCCAGGCGCATCCCCGGATGGACGCCGAACGCCTCGGCCGCGAGCGACACCTCGCCGACCACCTGTGATCCTCCCGGCTCCGGCGCCAGCGCCACCGGCTTTTGCAGAAGTGCGTCGCGCGCGGTACCCGCCGCCGCGGCGGCAACGGCGAGCTGAAAGCGTGGCAGCAGGACGCAGACGATCATGGGGAACGTATGTTCCCATGCGCCCCGGACGGAGGGACAAGGTCACCCCGGCCCCCGCAGTATTCCCACACGCCCCCGGCACGAGCCGCCGGGCGAGCCGAGTCCGCGGCGGGGTGAGGCCCAAGTTTAGAAAGGGGTACCGTCAGGACATGGCGCCCAACCTTCCCGATCTGGCCTCGGTGAGCGCCCGCACGCTCCGAGCCTTCGGCAAGCGGATCCCGGGCGCAGGCGAGGTGCTGGCTGCACGGAGGAAAAGCTGCGCGACGCAGCTTCAGAGATCGAGCGGCGCGGAGGCGTCGCACACGTTCAGACCTGCGATCTCTCCGATCCTGACGACATCGACCGCATGGCCGGCGAGGTGCTTGAGCGCCATGGCCACGTGGACATCCTGGTGAACAACGCGGGGAAATCCATCAGGCGCTCAGTGAGCCGCTCCTACGACCGCTTCCACGACTATCAGCGGACGATGCAGCTCAACTACTTCGGGCCCGTGAAGCTGATCCTGGACGTGCTGCCCGGCATGCGCGAGCGCGGATCAGGCCACATCATCAACGTGTCAACCATGGGGCTCCAAACCAACACGCCCCGCTTCTCGGCCTACCTGGCCTCAAAGGCGGCGCTCGATGCGTTCTCGCGCTCGATCGGCCCCGAGATCATCGACGACGGGGTGCACATCACGACCGTGTACATGCCGCTCGTGCGCACCCCGATGATCGCCCCGACGAAGATCTACGACCGGTTTCCGACGCTCAGCCCGAACGAGGCCGCCGATCTGATCTGCGATGCGATCCGCAAGCGTCCCAAGCGCGTGGCGACGGCGCTCGGCACCCTCGGCCAGCTGAGCTACGCCCTCGTCCCCGGTGCTCAGGACCTGGTGGTCAACCGCGCCTACAAGCTCTTCCCCGAAGGCAAGCCCAGCGACCGGGAGAGCGCCGAGCAGCGGGCGTTCGTGAGGGCCACGCGCGGCGTGCACTGGTAGGCACGGCGCGCCGAGTCCCCGGCACGCCGAACTTTGCCAGTATGTTTGACTCCACAACTATCTAGTAGTATGATGGGAGGTAGGGCCTGGTCGACAGCGGGGCCGCAAACGAGGAGACAACGATGAAGCTCGAAGGCATCCACCACGTCACCGCAATCACCGCCGACGCGCAGCGAAACGTGGACTTCTACGCGGGGGTGCTCGGGCTGCGGCTGGTCAAGAAGTCGGTCAACCAAGACGACACATCTGTCTACCACCTGTTCTACGCGGACGAGCGCGGCGATCCTGGCTCGGACCTCACGTTCTTCGAGTATCCGGGCGTTATGAGCGGCCGGGCGGGCGCCGGCATGATCCATCGCGTCGTCTGGCGTGTGACCGGGCCAGAGGCGCTCGACTTCTGGTCTGACCGCCTCACCGCTGCCGGCTCTGAAGTGGCCCGCGTGGACAGCGCGCTGAGATTCGCGGACTTCGAGGGGCTAGAGCACGAGC